>NZ_JAFLWG010000004.1:0-47993 GCF_017316315.1 Enterococcus sp. DIV1298c
AAGACTGCTTGTTTTTTTATCTATAGGAGACGAAACATTTTTGTTCCGACTTCTCTCTACAAATGCTCATTATTTTTCAGCTGATCCAGTAAATTGTGCTTGATAAAGCTGACGATAGTTCCCATCTGCGATCTTCAATAATTCGTCATGTGTGCCCATTTCTACGATTGCTCCTTGATCCATGACGAGGATCTGATCGGCATTTTTGATCGTCGATAAGCGATGGGCGATCACGAAACTGGTTTTTCCTTCCATCATTTTTAGAAAGGCATTTTGGATTTTCTTTTCCGTCAATGTATCCACAGAACTTGTTGCTTCATCAAGTATTAACATCGGTGGATTACTGATCATGGTACGCGCGATCGTTAGTAGTTGGCGTTGCCCATCGGAGATTTTCAATCCTTGTCCACCGATACGTGTATCTAGTTTTTCAGGTAAGCGTTGGACGAATTCGTACATATATGCTGATTTGAGTGCATCATTGATTTCTTCATCACTTGCATCTGATTTTCCGTAACGTAAATTTTCTCGTAACGTACTGTCGAATAACCATGTATCTTGTAAGACCATCCCAAAACTCTTACGTAAGGAGTCACGAGCGATTTGAGTAATATCATAATCGTCGATCGTGATCGTTCCAGAGTTAACATCGTAAAAACGCATCAACAAATTCACTAAGGTCGATTTACCCGCACCAGTTTTACCAACGATTGCGACCGTTTGCCCAGGTTTGGCAACAAAGCTAAAGTTTTCGATCAAGCGTTGTTGTGGCTCATACGAGAAAGAAACATGTTTGAAAGCGACCTCGCCTTTGATCGTTTTAGGATCAAGTTGATAAGCAAAAGGTTCATCAGGCGTTTCTTCCGGTTGGTCGATCAATTCAAAAGCTCGTTCTAAACCAGAAAAAGCTGTTTGGATCTGCGTGGTGATACCTGACAATTCAATAAACGGTTTTGAAAACTGACTAGAATAAATCGTAAAGCTTGAAATAATACCAACAGTGATCGTTGAATCACTTCTTAATGCAAGTAACCCACCAATCAATCCGATGGAAAGATAGGCTAAGTGATCGACAAAACGAGAAGAAGGATTCGTCAATGAAGAAGAAAACTGCGCACGTTGTCCTTTCTCATATAGATCGGCATTCAATGCGCTGAATTGTTGTTGATTGACTTCTTCTTGTTGGAACGCTTTGATGATTTTTTGATTACCGATTCGTTCCGTCACAAAACCTGAGATATTTCCGATGATTTTTTGTTGGTTATCAAAATCATTTTGAGAAGCTCGTGCAACTAACCAGCTAACTAAGAAAATGATCGGTGTCGAACAGATCACAACAAGGGTCAATAATGGACTCAAGTTGAGCATGAAAATCAAGGAGAGGATAATGATCGCCACGCCAGAAAACAATTGATTGAACGCCGCCGAGATTGCAATGGAGATGTTGTCCATATCGTTCGTAAAGCGGCTGACGATGTTCCCATGGGAATTTTGATCGTAATATCTTAAAGGTAAAAGATTCAAACGAGCAAAGGCATCTTTTCTTAGATTAGCAACAGATAGGTATGCTAATCGATTACTCAATACTTGGATCAACCATTGGCTGATGACATTCAGTAATACGATCCCGCCGAACATCAAAAGTAATTGGGCCAACCGAGTAAAGTTGACTTGGCCGATCCCAACCATTTGATCGATACTTTGACCAATTTGTAGTGTCATGACGACGGTAGCAACACCATTGATGATCCCCAACAAGACAGCCAGCCAAATTTCTCGTGGATGTGCAGTCAGATAGGGAACAAAGCGTTTGAGGGTTTGCATGGATAATTTTTTCGACTTCATCTTATTCCTCCTCCTGAGATGCTACGATTTCACGATACTCAAACGAGTGATCCAGTAGTTCATCATGTGTTCCTTGTGCCACGATTTGACCTTGATCCATAACGAGGATATGCTCCGCTTGTTGGATCGAACGAATCCGTTGAGAAATAATGATGACCGTTGTATCAAGGGAAGACTGGAGCGCTTTTCGTAAGTTTAAATCTGTTTGGTAATCCAACGCACTTAATGAATCATCTAAAATCAAGAGGGCTGGTTTGGCAATCAACGCGCGGGCAATCGTCAAACGTTGTTTTTGTCCACCGGAAAAGTTTTTCCCATTTTCCATGACTCTTGTGTCCAATCCTTTTGGCAATTGGCGAACAAAATCCTCGGCTTGCGCAATCGCTAAAGCTTCCCAACATTCTGCGTCTGTCGCTTCTGGTTTGCCCCACTGAAGATTGTCACGAATCGTTCCAGTAAACAAGACGGCTGTTTGTGGGACTTGTGAGATTTGGCTCCGTAAAACATCTAATGGCCAGTCACGAACGTCTTGCTCATTAAAGATCACTGCGCCCGAACTAACATCATAAAAGCGTGGGATCAATTGCGTCAATGTCGTTTTCCCACTACCAGTTGGTCCGATGATCCCTAGAACTGTCTGGCGTTTCAGTTTGAAGTTGATTCCTTGCAGGGATAGACCTGATTCTGGTGTATAACGAAAATCTACGTCTTTAAATTGTAAGATATCTTCCGCATCCATCGTTGGTTCAAGCGAACTTTCAGGATCAGTGATGCTATTTTCAGTATCTAAAACTTCTTTGACCCGTTTGCCGGAAGCTTCTGCACGTGTGAAGATCACGACAAGATTTGAAACAACGATCAGGGCAAGTAACATTTGATTCATGTAGTTGATCAGTGCTAAGACTTGTCCTTGTTGTAAGGAACCGATATTTACTTTGATCCCACCGACAGTCAATAAACAGATGATGCCGACATTCATGATCAATGTCGTAGCTGGGGAAAGTAAAGCAGAGATATTAGACACACGTAAATAATTTTTTGCCAAGACATCAGTGTTTTCATCAAATGTTTTGATTTCTTTGTTTGTGCGAGAAAATGCACGGATCACACGAACACCACTTAAATTTTGGCTGACAGTCTCATTCAGACCGTCTAATTTTTCTTGGACTTTTTGATAGAGGGGAATCGTCTTACGGATAATAAAGTATAAAATGACTGAAAAAATAGGTAACAAAGCTAAGAAGAATAGTCCGACTTGCCAGTCGATCACAAAAGCCATTACCACAGACCCAATACTTAAAAAAGGGGCACGGATCAATAAACGAATCACCATTGCGAGTGCCAGTTGTAGTTGATTGATGTCATTTGTCATTCGCGTGATCAACGTATCGGTGCCAAAATGATTTAATTCACTGTGAGAAAATGTATTGATTTTTTTGATAAGTTGGTTCCTAAGTTCTGTCCCAAAACCTTGAGAGGCAATGGATGAGTAATATTGACAAATAATGGCACAAATCAGTCCGATCACTGACATGGCGATCATCCAAATACCCATGTTGATGATCACTTCACGATTGTTCATTTTCAACCCATTATCGATCAGCGAAGCCATCATCAAAGGTAAGATCAATTCAAAGACAGCTTCTAAGAATTTGAACACAGGACCTAGGATGATTTGTTTTCGATAGTCTTTCGCATAGCGCAATAACTGAATCATAAAATTTCCTCCTAAAAACGAGTTACCCAATCTTGTTCTAACGTCTGTCGGCATAAACCAAAGGATAGTCCAACCGATATATGATAAATAGATATTCTTAAAGCAATGAAATGAACTTGCAACGAGAAATCCAACGATAATATAACTAGGTACTCTCATATTGTAGCTTATGAAATTTAGAATGAAAAGAGAACAAGCCTTTTCATAAACAGCATATTTTAGTAAAACTTAAGAAATCACAAAAAAAGAGTACCTAGCCAAATATAGAGGTACTCTTTTTCGTTCAATCGTATTGTTTTATTTTTGTAAGTCAGATAATAAAGTTTCACCTTTGACATCGACATCGATGACGTTGTAGAAGCCATTCTTAGTGTCAGCAACATCCCAAACAGCTAAGATCACATGATAGCCTAAGCGATCGCTAGGAATGTTGATGGAATGAGTCGGGTTAGTAGAAGATAATTGACCATTATTTGAGACTTCACCAATGAATTCCAAATCATCTCTTGTCAACGCATCATTTTGATCCCAACCTGCTTTTGTCATGTAATAATGCCATTTCGTTGTCGCATGATTAGCAGTGAATGTCCAAGTAAAGTCATTTGCACCAGCTGTCATTTGTTGTTTTGTCCATAGAGATGCCGTTTGTTGATCTAATAGGAAATCGCCGACAGCGCCATTTGCAGAAGCAATTTGTCCATCTTCAGGACCAGCAGCTGGAAATCCTTTTGGTGCTTCAAGAGATTGGGGCTCATTGATGACAGCTCCGTATTTTTTGAATGCTGCATTATAGTTGCTGTTTTTGTCAATGCTCCCTTGATAACCGCGACTTGCTGGTTGCGAAACGTAACCATGAGCAGCGACATCGATCGAAGTGAACGTGCTTGCTCCAATACTTCCTAAAATCAATCCTAAACCTATTAATGTACTTTTTTTCATGATGTTTCCTCCAATGATTTTTTCTTTATGTAACGTACAATTGTTATCATAACTGATATGTTTTTAGTGTTAAAAAATTGTACGTTATTGCAACAAAAAAGATTGGTCGCTGGCGAACTGCTCCAGCTTTAAGTAGTCATCGTGTGGAATTCCGTCATTCAAGTGGAACCTACAGAATGATGAGATAACTAAAAAGCACTTAGTCATTATCGAGAAAATAAAGGCTAAGTGCTTTGGTTTGTCGTTTTATTGGATCGATTACGTTGATGGGACACGTTTGCTTTTTACGATGACTTTTCGGTCTGTTCGACTTTCCGTATAGATTGACTCATTATACTGTTCAGCTAGTTTGTCTTTTAAGCTGATCAAATATTCTGTCGTAGAGGTCAAGCCTAACCAGTCAAAGAAATGAATCCCTTCTTCAACTTCTTTACAAGCACTTCTTTGACCATCTGCCAAACGATCGAGCGCAGTAAAGACTTTGTAGTGTGCTAAATCTAAAGATTGTTTGTGTGTATTCGCGAGCATTTTTAGTTTTTCTAGAAATAATTTGCGAAGTCTCGAGGACTCTCGATTGAAAGATAGACGAATCCCGTTCAAGATAAATATAGAAAGATGTTCCGAATAGTAGGTACTATCTATGTAGGCTTTCATTTTAATGACACTCTTTTGAAATGAATGGATAATGTAGTCATCGTCAAAAATAAATAAACAATTTGAAAAAATTGCTAACTCAAAATGTCCCCACGTGTCAATTTTTTCAAGATATGTCTTAATGATAGCTATTTCTTCTTTCATTGCCGAGGTAAATATGGTGCTGTAAAGATAATTTGAAATCAATTTTCTTTGGGCATAGATCAAGCGATAATAAATATTGCCAGTTTTTTCAAATTCATTCAATAGTTCTTGTTCTTGTGCAGGTGTGATCTTTTTCGAGTTGATCAGATAATTCGTCAATTTTTGTTTATTCGAAAGTGAATTGCTATTCAACAAAAATTGATATTCTTCAAGTGTGACGTTCATACGATCAAGATAGTTGACTAATAGTTCAAAACCGATTTTTGTTCCACGGGATTCAAAGGCTGCTAAAGTTCCTCTTTGCGAGATGCCTTCAGTCAACTGTTCTTGTGTTAGTCCACGATCTTTTCTTAGTTTGCGAATTAGAGCAGCATGTTCTGTCAATGCTCAATACCTCCAGAAGCTGTTTTTTTATATGACTATAATAGCATAATGTAGTTATGTGAATGTTATGTTTTCATATATGCGCCCTTTTGTTAAATAAGTGCGATTTTTAAGAGAGAATCTTTTTTTGTTGCAATACCCTACAAAAATAAAATGTCAGAAAAAAACATGTTTTAATTTGTTCTGTAATACAAAATTAGGAGGGAAAAAATGAACAAGAAAACGTTGTTATTCTCAGTTGGTCTATTAGGTTGTTTGATTGGAGGCGGCTCGGATGTATTTGCAGCAGATGCAGCAGATGTGATGCCAGATATCTCAAATCGTCAAGTATCAGTAGGGTATTATCATAACTGGATGCCTGAGCAAGGAGCTGGTTACCAAGGAGGACGTCCAGCGGATACTGATTTGGCGAAAGTTAATCCGTTTTATAATGTGATTGCTGTATCCTTCATGAAGGGGGATGGTATTCCAACGTTCAAACCGTACAATATGTCTGATACTGAATTTAGACAAAAAGTAGCGACATTGAATGCGGAAAATCGTGTAGTGCTTATTTCACTTGGGGGCGCAGATTCCCATATTGAATTACATAAAGGGGAAGAACAAGCTTTTGCAGATGAAATCATTCGTCTTGTAGAAGTCTATGGATTTGATGGCTTGGATATCGATCTAGAACAAACGGCAGTAGATGCAGGCGACAATAAAACAGTGATTCCAGCTGCTCTGAAAATCGTACGTGCGCATTTTGAGAAAGAGCAAAAACATTTCATTATCTCTATGGCACCAGAATTTCCCTATTTAAGAACACAAGGAAAATATGTTCCTTATATCACTGCGTTGGAAGAAGAGTATGACTTTATCGCACCTCAGTTGTACAATCAAGCAGGAGACGGTATCAGTGTTGGAACTGAATGGATCGCTCAAAACAACGACAGCAAAAAATTTGAATTCTTATATGGAATCTCAAAAGCTTTTAATGAAGGAAGTGGAGGATTTATTCAAATCCCAGCGAACCGCTTAGCTTTAGGTATTCCAGCAAACGTTGATGCAGCAGCAAATGGCTTTGTAAAAGAACCATCGAAAGTTTATGATGTATTTGAACAAATGGAAAAAGATCAAACACCGCTGAAAGGGTTGATGACTTGGAGTATCAACTGGGATGAAGGAAGAAATTCAGCAGGTGTGATGTATAATGAGTCATTTGCGAATGCGTATAAAGATCTATTCCAAGAAAAAACGCCAGATACAGAAAAACCATCACAACCAACTAACTTAGCAGGAACAGCGACACATTCAACGGTTGCGTTATCATGGACAAGATCTACTGATGATCGTGGCGTAGCTGGTTATTATATTTACCGTGATGGCAAACAAGTAGGACGTTCAACGACGAACGCATTTACTGATACAGAGTTGGAAGCAACAACAGAATATTCATATACGGTGAAAGCTTTTGACGCAGCAGGCAATGTTTCCGAAGTAAGCAAAGCATTAGTGATCGAAACTCTAGAAGTACCTCCAGCAGATGTACTTGCGCCATCTACACCATTAGATGTGACCGCTTCGACAATCACTGATAAGAGTGTCTTATTGACATGGACTGCTTCAAGCGATAACGTTGGCGTAGCCGGATACGTTATCTATCGTGACGGTAAAGAAGTAGGGGAAACAGTTACAAATGCATTTACAGATACTGGCTTAACTGCAAGCACCGAATATTCATACACAGTAAAAGCCTTTGACGCAGCAGGAAATGTCTCAGAAGCAAGTGAAGCATTGGTTATCACAACAGCAGAAGCACCAGCAATCGCTGCATGGGATGCGAAGAAGGTCTATGTTCTAGGTGATGTTGTCACTCACAACGGAAATACTTACCGTGCAAAATGGTGGACACAAGGAAATGAACCAGGAACAGAGCAATGGGGACCTTGGGAATTGATTGGCTGATTTATATAATCGTTCAGTACAATGATCATAATAAAATTAAAAAAGCGAGAATCGAGCAACTGTTCGATTCTCGCTTTTTTGTATCAATGGATGGATAAGAACAGTTATCCGTTCGATTGTTTTCTCCGCAAAAAAAATAAAAGTCGACGTTGACTAGCAATTGTCGACTTTCATTTTTACTGAAAATTTGGTTATGTAAATATTTTTACATTGGTGGGATAACTTGCCACATAATACTAACCTCCTTTATTGGTTAACTTATGAACATAGTATATCGCCTAAATCGGTTAAAGGAACATAATGTACGTTATTGCAACATTATTTTTTTTTATGTTAGGATAAGATTTAAAAACTGCTCAATAATCTAGGCACTTTTTAAAACAAAAGCGAAAAACAATGAAAATAAGTCCAGTATTTTGCCAATCTATACTATAATAGAAATTAACTATGAATTTTGGAGGAATTTCCATGAAACAAAAGATTGCAGTATTAGGCCCAGGTTCTTGGGGAACTGCTTTAGCTCAAACCTTAGCAGAAAATGGGCATGATGTCCGTATCTGGGGGAATGTTCCAGAACAAATCACAGAAATCAATACGTATCATACGAATAAACGCTATTTACCTGAATTACATTTACCAGAATCGATCATTGGCTATACAGAATTGGCTGAAGCGGTCGAAGGGGTAGATGCGGTATTGTTTGTCGTGCCGACAAAAGCGATACGTAGCGTCGCACAAGAGTTAGTGCAACATTTAACGACAAAACCTGTCATCATCCATGCAAGTAAAGGATTGGAGCAAGACACACACAAACGGATCTCCGAAGTGATCGCTGAAGAGATCCCAGAAGAAAAACGCCAACCAATCGTTGTGTTGTCAGGCCCAAGTCATGCAGAGGAAGTGGCCGTCCACGATATCACGACGATCACTGCTGCAAGTATCGATCAAAAAGCAGCCACTTATGTGCAAGAGTTGTTTATGAACGACTATTTTCGAATTTATACAAATAATGATGTGATCGGGGTCGAAACAGGAGCTGCATTGAAAAATATTATTGCGATCGGTGCTGGTGCGATCCACGGTCTTGGTTTTGGCGACAATGCGAAAGCGGCAATCATGACGAGAGGATTAGCTGAAATCAGTCGTTTAGGCGTAGCAATGGGTGCTAATCCGCTAACGTTTATTGGATTAAGTGGCGTTGGTGACTTGATCGTTACGTGTACAAGTGTTCACTCACGAAATTGGCGTGCCGGACATATGTTGGGTGAAGGACAAAAGCTGGATCAAATCTTAGAAAGTATGGGAATGATCGTGGAAGGCGTAGCAACAACCAAAGCGGCGGTTGAATTAGCAGAACAGCTAGGCGTAGAAATGCCGATCACTCAAACGATCTATCAGGTCCTTTATCAAGGCGAGGACATCAAACAAGCAGCAAAGGAAATCATGTTGCGTGATGGTAAGATGGAAAACGAATTTCAGTAAATCAACAGAATGGAGTATGGAAATACGCATATGGAGAAAAAAACTGTAAAAAAAGCAGTCATTCCTGCGGCAGGTTTAGGAACGCGTTTTTTACCTGCAACAAAGGCAATGGCAAAAGAAATGTTGCCGATCGTTGATAAACCAACGATCCAATTTATCGTAGAAGAAGCTTTAGCATCTGGCATCGAAGATATTTTGATCGTGACTGGAAAAGAGAAGCGCCCGATCGAAGACCACTTTGATTCAAATATCGAATTAGAATTGAATTTACAAGAATCGAATAAAACAGATTTGCTAAAACTAGTCGAAGAAACAACAAAAGTCAATCTTCATTTTATCCGTCAATCTCATCCACTAGGGCTTGGTCATGCGGTATTACAAGCAAAGACATTTGTTGGTGATGAACCATTTATCGTCATGCTCGGTGATGATTTGATGGAAGATGAGGTCCCACTGACAAAACAATTGATTTTAGATTATGAAAAGACAAGTGGATCGACTGTGGCGGTCATGAAGGTTCCTCATGAAGAGACATCGAAATATGGGATCATCGATCCACAAGTCAAAGAGTCAGAGGGTTTGTATGAAGTAAAGCGATTCGTCGAAAAACCAACGCCTGAAAAAGCACCGAGTGATTTAGCGATCATCGGACGCTACTTGTTGACACCAGAAATTTTTGAACTTTTAGAGACACAAAAACCTGGAGCTGGCAATGAGGTCCAATTAACGGATGCCATCGATGAGTTGAATAAAAAACAGCCCGTATATGCGAGAGAATTCAAAGGCTCTAGATACGATGTTGGTGATAAATTTGGTTATCTAAAAACAAGTATCGAATACGGCTTAGGTCATCCTGAAATCAGCGAACAGCTCAAACAATACCTCATTGATTTAAGTCGTTCTCTTGATTAAAATAGTACAAATAGATAAATAAAATCATGAGAAAGAATAGTAAATGGGGTGTATTGCATACATGGGGATTCTAATCAATAGTGCACAAACGTTTCTTGATGGATTGAAATGGTTGATGGAAGGAAATAATTGGCTGTTTTTACTGCCAGTATTATTTATTAGTTTATTTACGATGTTATATATGGTCAGAATAAAAGAAACCTTTTTGATTTTTATATGGTACTTGGCAACAGTGGCAATCAGCAGTTTGATCATCGTTCTTTTGTGGGGCGACCAACAGGCATTTATTTTTGCAGCAGCATTTCTCGTGCTGTACCTCTTTGCCTATATCCCTTACCTGCTCAAAAGATTCCATGTTGTCAAAAAAGGTAGGCATGCTGCCTCTTCAAGCCGATCGAAAGATGTTTCGGAAAGACAAACAAGGTCTGGCCGCTGATATTTTGATGCTTGCACTTGTTCAGCAGTTTCCTTACAATAGATGCAGATAGAAATAACTAAAAAAGGCTCCTTGATCCTTAGCGGCAACTAACGATCAAGGAATGACCAGTCACACGTATACACCCTGACCGATCATTTTGCCATAGTCGATGCAACGCATCAACCGCATTTATTGTACCTGATTTAAGGAGTATTTTCTACCTTATCAGGAGAAATAGCGGAAGAAGCGGGACAGTTTATTTGCTATGTCAAAAAAAGATGTACGTTCAAGCAAGTTGCTTGTTTAGGAAAGTTTCAAAAACTTCCAACAATACATCGTTCCTATCTATTACATGAAAACCGGAGAAATAATGATGCTGCTACATCAGATTTTTTCGTGATTGTAATGAATAAGTGGTTAAGGTAAAGATGAGACTGAGTGCTTACTCCGTTTCATCTTTTTGTATTTTTCTTTTGACAGTTGTCTCTATGCTGAAATAGCAGAAGAAGAGGAGAAAAAGATGAGCCTACCCTATTTTGATTATTGCCAACAGCTTGAACAAAAATTAAGAATAGAAGAACCTTTGATGGAACAAGCAGGACGTTGGATCGCTACACAAATTCGCCGAGGCGGATGCTTACATATTTTTGCTAGTCGCACTTTACAAGGGGTCGCTTATGAGTTTTGGCAACAATGTCCGAAAATATTACCTAGTCAGTTGATCGAGCACCCCGCCGCAGGGATTTATGAGACGTTGGAAGGAACTGGTCATGCAATCATTGAGCAGATCAATACGCATCCAGAGGATATTTTTCTGCTTCTATCAAATGAAGGAAGAAACCCTGCGATCATTGAATTAGCAGAATGGATCAAAGCACAAGGGCACCTGTTGATCGTGATCACCGGATTTGATCTATCCCGAAGTATCAAGTCAAGACATAGTAGCGGATTAAGGCTATATGAATACGCGGATCTGGTACTAGATAATTATGCAACGCTAGGCGATGCAGTCCTTACGCTTCCTAAATTTGAACTAGCAATATGCGGCACTGCGTCGTTAGCGACCCAAGTGTTGTTGCAGCAGATCGTCTATTTTGCAGTGCTTCATTTATTTGAGAGTCACTAATAGACAAAATAAAAATAGTCCGAAAAAGAGACAAGAAAGAATTAAGCTAATTCTTTCTTGTCTCTTTATACACGTTGATGAAAGAGTCTTCCCCAAAACTCTTTACACTCCAATTATAGTACATTTGTTATGAATATTGCAATGAAGATACCTAATGAAAATGAAAAGAAAGGAGAAATGATGACAGAAATTGAACTAAAACGAGGATTCGACTGTAAAATTATTGGAATAAAAATGTATAAATATTTGCAAAATGCTAAATTATCTTTTTTTATTCGTCAGTAGAAATGAAAATATACAGACGAGAACGCACAAATTGTAAAAATAGAAAAAGAATTTTAATCATTTTTTATAAGAAGAATGACTGATACAAAAGCATTTATGAAAAAAAGCTTGTTTTAGTCAATGAAAATCAATAAAATTTTTTAATTGTTTATTCATGTGGTATAGAACATTTTACTGTATAATCGATTTGCTTATTCATTATCAATAAAAATGTAACAAGAAAGGAAGAACTAGTTTTGAAGGGAAAAAATTCTTCGCTGAAGAAAAAACGGGACTTTACCAAAATGACAACTCCGCATACGTATGTCATTATTTTTGGTGTAGTTGTACTTGCCTGGATATTGACGTTTATCGTACCAGCTGGGAGATTCAGTACGCAAGATATTGAATACAAAGATGCAAATGGAGAAACGAGTACAAGAACGGTATTACGGCAAGATTCATTCCGTTATGCCTATGAATTAGATAAGGCATTTGTGTTTGATCAACTGGAAGAATTGCAAAATAATCCAAGTGAAAGAGAAAAACTAGCTGTTCCTGAAGAGGGATTAGAAGATGTCCTTGCAGCTGGTGAAAAAAATTTGAGCCAAGAGAAGTTAGATGAAATCTCGTTGACAGATGATGTGTTATATGATGAATACGGGGAAGATATCTATGATACATCAAAGAAACTCCATAAAACAGCGAAGCTATGGGGAACAGATGACTTTGGTGGATTTGGCTTTTTGAACTTTGTTTTTGAAGGGCTTGTATCAGGAGATAAATATGGATCAGCAGTAGGAATCGCTGCACTTATTTTAGTCGTTGGTGGTGCTTTTGGGATCATCATGCGTACGGGTGCAATCGATGCAGGTATTTATGCTTTTATCAATAAGACGCGTGGCCTAGAACGTTTAGCTTTACCGCTATTATTCTTTGCATTTTCATTTGGGGGCGCAACATTCGGTATGGCTGAAGAAGTCATCCCATTTTCAATGGTGATGGTGCCGTTTGTGATCGCTTTAGGTTACGATTCGATTGTTGCCGTCACGGTCACCTACGTTGCTTCGCAAGTAGGGAATGCCACTTCATGGATGAGTCCATTCAGTGTGGCAGTTGCCCAAGGGATCGCAGGTATTCCAGTCTTATCGGGTGCAACGTTCCGATTGATCATGTGGGTCGTCGTGACTGCACTTTCAGCTGGTTATTTGATGATCTATGGTGAAAAAGTTCGGAAAAAACCAGAAAGTTCATTGACGTATAAATCAGATGAATACTTCCGTAACCACTTGAAGAAAACGTCTGATGAGCAAAAACCATTTACACTAGGACACAAATTGATTTTAGTAGAAATGCTGATCGTCTTAGTTTGGATCGTTTGGGGAGTCACTCAAAAAGGCTACTATATCCCAGAGATCGCCTCGCAATTTTTCGTTATGGGGTTAGTCGCAGGGATCATTGCTGTGCTATTCAAACTTGATGGTATGACAGTCAATGATATTGCATCATCTTTCCAATCAGGTGCCGCAGATTTAGCTGGAACGGCGATCGTTGTTGGGATGGCAAAAGGTATCTTACTTGTATTAGGTGGATCAGATGCCTCTGTGCCTTCTGCGCTTAATACGATTTTACACAGTATTGGAACAGCATTGACTGGCGTACCAGCAGTGATCGGTGCATGGGCGATGTATGTTTTCCAAAGTTTGTTCAACCTCGTCGTAACATCAAATTCTGGTCAAGCAGCATTGACAATGCCGATTATGGCTCCGTTAGCTGATTTAGTTGGTGTTTCACGTCAAGTTGCAGTCTTGGCTTATCAATTAGGTTCCGGCTTCATGGACGCCTTCACGCCAGTTTCTGCTAGCTTGATCGGCGTATTAGGTGTTGCACGGATCGAATGGGCAAAATGGGCAAGATTCCAAATCAAAATGCAAGGTTTCTTCTTTGTTTTAGGAACGATCTTCATTATGATAGCCATTGCAATCGGACTTCAATAAAGAAAAAAACTGTTTTTATCAAATAGAGAAGCTGTGCCAACTGAGCGCAGCTCCGAGAGAATAAGCGAGAAAAGCCGAAAGTATTTTCATATTTTGGATTTTCTCGCTTATTTCCTAAGGAGCTGACGGCTGTTCGATGGTTTGTTGTTCAGTCATTTGAAAAATGGTGGCAGTATCAGTGATTTATATAAAGGAGAGGACACGTATGAAACTTATTCGACAAATCGATGTCTATGCACCAGAATATCTTGGTAAGAAAGATGTGTTAGTGGCAGGGAATAAAATCGTTGCCTTAGAAGAACGATTATCCGGTGGTTACGAGGAATTGAACGTGGAAGAAATTTCAGGGGATGGAAAAATTTTGACCCCAGGATTTATTGATGCGCATTTCCATATTTTAGGAGGCGGAGGCGAGGGTGGCTATCATAACCGTACGCCTGAAGTAACCCTTAGCCAATTAACCACAGCTGGTGTCACAACGGTCGTAGGGTGTATCGGGACAGATGGTGAAGGGCGAGATATGACTGCTTTGATCAGTAAAGCAAGAGGGTTAGAGGCAGAAGGGGTGTCTACCTATGTTTATGTTGGTTCCTATCGCTTACCAGTTAAGACTGTTACAGACTCATTGATCAAGGACTTTTTGACAATTGATAAAATCATCGGAATCGGAGAAATCGCTGTTTCTGATCATCGTTCTTCTCAACCGACCTTTGAAGAGTTTGCTCACGCAGTAGCAGATGCGCGTGTTGGCGGCATGTTATCAGGTAAAGCTGGAATCGTGAATGTTCATCTAGGTGGAGGAAAAAGAAAACTCGACTTACTGGATCGAATCGTTGAAGAAACTGAGATTCCGATCACTCAGTTTTACCCAACTCATGCGAATCGGACGACTGAATT
The DNA here is from genome assembly GCF_017316315.1 of Enterococcus sp. DIV1298c. NCBI lineage: Bacteria > Bacillati > Bacillota > Bacilli > Lactobacillales > Enterococcaceae > Enterococcus > Enterococcus sp. DIV1298c. The sequence continues at coordinate 14,727 of NZ_JAFLWG010000004.1, forward strand.
ATTAGAGGCATGTATCGAATTTGCGAAAAAAGGAGGAACCATCGATTTCACAGCAAGTGAAGATCCTGATTTTTGGGAGAAGACCGATGGCGAAGTCCGTTTTAGTAAAGCATTGAAACAATTACTGGAAGCGCAAGTCTCCCTCGATAATTTCACCTTGACCTCTGATGGACAAGGCAGTTTGCCGTATTTCGATGAAGAGAATCGGTTTATTGGAATGGGCGTTGGTAGCGCGAAGTCCTTGCTTGTTGGTATAAAAGAAGCCGTTCAAAAAGAAAATATTCCACTAGACATCGCTTTACGAGCAGTTACTTGTAATCCTGCAAGAATCCTAAAATTAGAGCAAAAAGGTAGAATCGCTGTTGGCAAGGATGCGGATCTTTGTATTCTTGATAAAGAAACGCTAGAGATCGATACTGTGATTGCCAATGGGAAACTAATGGTTCAAGAGAAACAAGTGAAAGTTTGGGGAACGTTTGAACAAATCATTAACAACTAAATAACGCTTTAAGCATTCTGTTTGTTTGTTTTTATAATTGGTGTTACTCTAAAAACAGTTAGATAAGACAAATTTTAGAGGAGGAATTATTATGGCAGATTTAGAAGGACGCTCTAAAGATTTGAAAGACAAAGTTGCAGGCGAAGGCAAAGAAGCCTATGGTAAAGCAACAGGCGACAAAAGCAAAGAAACAGAAGGTAAAGCCCAATCTGTAGGTGCAGATATCAAGAGCAAAGCTCGTAATATCGGCGATGAGATCAAAGAAGGTTTTGAAGATGTAAAAGAAAAATTTTCAAAAAAAGACCATAAGTAATCTTTTTAGCTGAGAATTTTCGTAAAAAAAGCGTCCACCTCAATGGTAGGACGCTTTTTTTGCTATTCAAAATGAATAGGTGTGAACATTTTATTTTTTAATTCGATGACGTCATCACATTTTTTAGCTACTTCCAATTCGTGTGTCACAATGATGATACAGCGATCTTGTTCATGCGCAATTTCCTGGAAGAGTTGAACGATTTCTTGTGAAGTCGTTTCATCGAGGTTTCCTGTTGGTTCGTCCGCGATGATCAATTGGTGTTCGCAACAAATCGCTCGCACGATTGCTACACGTTGTTGTTGTCCACCAGACAATTTCGTCACTTGCTGGTTGGCGAGTGTTTCATTTATCCCAACGCGTGCGAGTCGGTCAAGTGCCACTTGTCGGTAGTCTTTCTTTGGCGTATTTGAAATTTCCATGGCAGCGATGACGTTATCGACAGCCGAAAGGTAAGGCAACAAGTTGTACGCCTGAAAAATGATCGATACATCATTTTTACGATAATTACGCAACCCTATTTTAGCTAACGAACGGTCTTCATAATAAACAGTGCCTTCTTTCGGTGTATCAAGTCCTGAGATCAAGGAAAGAAAGGTCGTTTTGCCTGAGCCGCTTGCGCCTAATATGGCATACATCTTGCCTTTCTCAAATGATAAATCAACATTTCTGTAAAGCGCCTCTGCTGGATTTTGATACCAGAAGCTCAAGTTTTCTGTACGTAACATCCAATATCCTCCTTTAGTTCAATAAGATTTTTCGTGGGTTTAGTCGCAATATGCCGATGGAGGCTAGGAAAACAGAGAGTAAGCTGATCCCAAATGCGACACCTGCTAATAAACCAAGTTGAGTGGGTTGGACCGCGATTTCGAGGTCACTTACTTGTTCTGAGACAGTAAACGGATTACTCGTACCACCCGGTTGTCCGCCAGGTCCGCGATTGCCGCCACCAGGCATTTGGTTTCCTTGTTGACCACTCGGTGAGTTGGTGGTTGTTTCGGTTTGTTGATCAAGGAGTTGTTGACCGAGAGTATTTGCAACGACATTTCCGGTAAATGAAGCCACACCTAATGCAACGATCATACATATGGCCACTTCTGTGAACAATTGAAGGATGATTTTACTTCGGGATTCACCTAATGAGAGTAATACCCCTAATTCATGGCGACGTTCACGAATCGTGATCATAATGATCAATGTCAAAATGATGATTCCGGCAACTGCAACGAGTAAGACGACATTTTGTGAGAAGCTTGCGACATTATTAAGTGGTTCAAGCATTGCTTGGAACATCGTATCATTTGATTGCAGACTGAATGTTGACGTATCGATCAGTTTTTCAGCTTCGGTGATGAAAGCTTCCATTTTATTCGGATCAGCAAGTGTATAGACCGCAGAATCGATCGTTTCCTCATCTGTTGAGCCATTCAATGTGTTAGCAAACGTATAATAAGTATATAGAGTATTTGCTGGATTCATGAAATTGAAGTTCATGCCCATACTACTGCTTGTTTCACTTGACTCATAGATTCCTTTGATCGTCATTTCATAAGTGGTGTCTTCGTCTTCTGTGCTAGTAACAACAAAAGTATCACCAACGGCCAAGTCATTAGCACTAGCGAGAGTGGAATCGATCACTACATTATTGGTATCTTTATCGCTTTCGGTGATGCCTTCACCTTCGATGATTTTTGCTGTGCCATCTGTAAATCCGCTAGTCTGTGCTGTGTCAGATACACCGCTGACTTGAAAATCTGCTTGAGTCATTTGTGGTTTGCCATTCATTCCACCACCCATATTTTCATCGTTTGGCATCGTGTCAGCTTCTGTTTCCTCTGACGTTTCAGTGCTATCAGAACTTGAAATGGCGGTAATGCCGCTACTTGCTAAAGCTGTCGCAGAACTTTCAAAGGAATAGCTTGCCACATTATCTAGAGCGGCGATCTTTTCGGCATCACTGACTGAAACAGGCGTGAGTGAAAAACTTCCAGGATCAGGTCTACCACCTGACTCAGAATCTGTGGTATCTTCTTGTTTTTGGAAAGCTGCTTCACGATTTGCACTTAAAGTGACGGTTGCCCCCACATCTTTTTGTGCTTGTTCTGCTGCTTGTTGTGCGGCACTACGTATGGTTAATCCCGCAAGGACAAAGACGAGGATTGCTGTAAATACTGCAAATAATAGCAAGGATCGTCCCCATTTTACCTTGGTACTTTTTAATGCTCGTTTGAAAAAATTCATTGGTTCGATCTCCTTTCGAATGAGTACAAGGAACAGAATAAAGGGAGTAGCTTAAGCCTACCTTAAAGAAAGACAACGACCAGAGACAGCAGAAAGCCAAAAAACAAGTCAAATGAAGCAGGAAATGAAAAACATTCTATAGTTATTGCGTAATTTATGTTAAAATAGACAAAGTATCTTCCAAAATGAAGGAAGAAAATGGTCTGGGAAAAACATAGAGACAGAAACAATCGTACATGCTAGCGATTTGTTTGATTTGTTGTATAATAATGTGGAGCAGTTGATCGAGCAACTGGGGCAGTCCCGATTTTTTGTGTCAAAAAAGATCCTAAAAGCCTGTAAAAAAGCCGGAGTGTTGATTTTGATGAGAGCATCCGAAAATCAGGCACTCAGAAAATGGATCGTTTAAATAAAATAGAGAATCGACATCGTTAAACGAAGATGTCATAAGAAGAGGTGAAATTTGTGAGTACCATTAAGATTATCCCTTTAGGCGGTGTACGCGAAAACGGAAAAAACTTGTACATTGCAGAAGTAGGGGAAGCTATTTTTATTTTAGACTGTGGTCTAAAATATCCTGAAAACGAATTATTAGGGATCGACGTCGTGATTCCTGATTTTACGTATTTAGAAGAAAATGTTGATCGTGTGGCAGGTGTCTTTCTTACCCACGGTCACGCAGATGCGATTGGGGCGTTGCCTTATTTATTGTCAAAAATTTCTGTACCTGTGTTCGGAACAGAATTGACGATCGAATTGGCAAAACTAAATGTCAATCGCAATGATGCTGCAAAAGGATTCAAAGATTTCCATGTGGTAGATGAGCATACAGAGATCGATTTCGGAGAAACAATCGTTAGTTTCTTCCGTACCACCCATACGATCCCTGATTCAATCGGGATCAATTTGAAAACCCAAGAAGGAAACATCGTTTACACAGGGGATTTCAAATTTGACCAAATGGCGATTCCGATGTATCAAACAGATTATGCCCGTTTAGCAGAAATCGGTAAAGAAGGTGTCTTAGCCTTACTTAGTGAATCAGCTAACGCTGAAAACGCGACACCAGTCGCTTCTGAGTTCCAAATCGCAGATGAAGTATTTGATACGATCAAATACTGGGAAGGCCGGATTATCGTTGCCTGTGTTGCAAGCAATCTTCAACGTGTCCAACAAATCTTAGACGCTGCTGCTAAAGCAGGACGTAAAGTCGTGTTGACTGGGCAAGATTTTGAACGGATCATCCGTACAGCTATGCGCTTAGAAAAACTTCAATTACCAAGTGAAGATCTGCTCGTTACATTAAAAGATATGAAAAACTATGAGCCTGAAGAACTGATCATTTTAGAAACAGGCCGTATGGGCGAACCAATCAAGTCATTGCAAAAAATGGCGAATGGTGCACACCGTCACATCAAAATCAAAGAAGGCGACCTTGTTTATATCACAACGACACCAAGTATTGCGATGGAAACAATGGTGGCAAAAACAGAAGATATCATTTATCGAGCAGGTGGAACGGTCAAACAGATCTCTGATAATCTGCGCGTTTCCGGTCATGCGAACCCTAATGATCTACAATTGATGTTGAACTTCATGAAACCGAAGTATTTTATCCCAGTTCAAGGAGAATATCGTGAATTAGCTGCGCACGCCGACTTAGCACATGCGGTTGGTATTCCATACAAAAATATCTATATCACAGGACGTGGAGATATTTTGGAATATAAAAACAATCGAATGAGCGTGGCAGGTACGACAAGTGCTGAAAATGTCATGATCGACGGACTAGGTGTTGGGGACATCGGCAACATCGTTTTACGAGACCGTAAAATCTTATCGGAAGACGGCATTTTTGTTGCAGTAGTGACGATCAGTCGTCGTGAAAAGAAAATCGTCTCAAAACCACAGATCACTTCACGAGGCTTTGTCTATGTCAAAGCAAGTCGCGACTTGATCAATGAAAGTAGCAACATGATTGAGAGCATCGTAGGAAAACACTTAGAAAGCGATGATTTTGAGTGGAGCAAGTTAAAGCAAGAAATACGTGACCAATTAGGCCGCTATTTGTTTGAACAAACAAAACGTCGTCCAGTGATCTTACCAGTCATCATGGAAGCCACACAACGTCGCGGCAAAAGATAACTATTGAAATAAAGCTGTATCAAGGATGTTCAGGTGTTGAACATGTTTGGTACAGCTTTTTGTTTCAAATGAATGGAGTTGTTGGATTCATATTATGACGTCAAAACGGCTTTTTATGATAAAAAAGGCCAAAGGGATTATTTCGTGGTAAATTGTTGAATAACGAATATAATTTATTGTCAAACAGGTACGATTGATTAAATGTCCTAAGTATATTTTTATGAATAAAGTAAGTGTAAATCGTTCAACAACTAGAATGAAAGCTGGAGGGGATAACAATGAAAAAAGAAACTGAATGTCTGGGTGAGCAAAAGAAAGAAAAGCAGATCATACTATTTGGTTTGACGTCGATGAGTGCAGATAGCACGTTTTATACCAACCTGTTAGTGACTAAAATGAACAATCTAGCAAAAAAGCAACAGTTACTCGTACAGGTTGAAATGCACAGTATTTCTAAATTGGATGAGTTTGCTAAGGCTGCCGATATCATCCTGTTATCTCCAGAACTGTCTTCGATGAAAGAAAAGATCATGGAAGATTATCCTGCTAAGGTTATCCAAGTGATAGACAAGCAAGATTATGGTCTGTTGAATGCTGAAAAGATATTAAAAAAATTGCTTATTTTAGAAGATGATCAAAGGATTTAGCTGCGAAAAATAAGAAGAGCCCTAGAAAGTTGCGTGTTCAAGTTTTCTAGGGCTCTTTCTTATGATTTTAAGAGTGGGCTACGATTTGATTTAGGAAGAATAGAATGACTGCTATCATGCCCTTTTATTGCTTTTACCAGTTCTGACGATATCCCAAATGTCGTAGATGATAAAGACAATTGATAAAAACGTGAACGTAGCATTTAAAAAAATGATTGCTGATGAAGTGAAGGTAAAAATTTATAATACAAATAATGTATACGATCAATCGAATGACAGTGAATGTTTTTGAATGATATTTTTCCAAAGCGCTCCTCCTAGATTTTTAGATAGTTATATTACATCAGCTACTCAACTTTTGATTATAGATTTAATGGTATTTCTCTTTTATTTTATTGTCAAACGAAAGATTATAACAAAATATTGGTTAGTAAGTTTGTTTCTTTTAGTAAAGTAACAGATGACCATTTGGACTTGGTCAGTTCATCATGAAAAACATAGACAAAATACTTGCTAACCTAGAGAGGCATTAGAAAATTCATGCCCACTTGTTACTTGGTACAACCTGTGTTATCTGTTACAATAAAGTCGGATATACTGTACTACTAAATGTGTGAATGATCGAACCGAAATTGAGAGAGTTAGTGACTAAAATGTTGAGGAGTGAGAAGATGAAAATTACTTATCACGGACATTCTTGTATTTCTCTAGAGATGCAAAATGGCCAACAAGTGCTGATAGATCCATTTATTACTGGCAATCCTATGACTGATTTAAAGGTGGATGACGTCAAGGCGGACTGGATACTGGTCACCCATGGACATAGCGATCATATTGGGGACATGTTACCGATTGCGAAAAATAATCAGGCGACTATTGTTAGTATTGTCGAAATCGCTAACTATGCACAACAACAAGGAGCAAACTCTTTTGGGATGAATATTGGCGGCAAGCGTGAGTTTCCATTTGGCACGGTCAAATTTGTCCACGCTCAACATAGCTCAAGTCTTGAGATCGATGGTATCCCACGTTATATGGGAGAGCCAAGTGGTATCCTGATACAAGCAGAGGGAAAAACGATTTATCATGCGGGGGATACCGCCGATTTTAGTGATCTGGCGCTCTTAGGGGAACAGTTTACGATCGATGTAGCCTTTTTACCGATCGGAGATAACTATACAATGGGGCCTGAGGATGCGGCTCGTGCAGCGAAGCGAGTAAAAGCCAAGAAAGTGGTGCCGATCCATTACAATACCTTCCCTGTAATTGAACAAGATCCGCAAGTATTCATCGATTTATTAACAGACAACGAAGGAAAAATAATGAGCGTTTCTGAAACGCTGGAAGTGTAGGGGAAAGAGATGGCAACAAAACATGATCTGATTTTAGAATATATCGAAAGCCTGCCTGTGGGGAATCGAATATCGGTCCGGAGTATTGCGAAAGAATTGAATGTCAGCGAGGGGACGGCTTACCGAGCAATCAAAGATGCTGAAAACATCGGTCTGGTCTCAACGATCCAACGAGTGGGGACTATTCGGATCGAACGCAAGTTGAAGAAAAACATCGAACGTTTGACATTCGGCGAAGTCGTACGGATCATTGAAGGTGATGTCTTAGGCGGTTCGGTCGGCTTAGATAAAGTACTGAATAAATTTGTCATCGGTGCGATGACGGAACACGCCATGGAACGCTACATCACTCCTGGTTCATTGATGATCGTCGGTAACCGTACCGAAGTGCAAAAGTTAGCTCTTGAAGATGGCGCAGCGGTATTGATCACAGGTGGTTTTGATACGACGCCTGAGATTGCGCAATTAGCCGATCAGTTGGCTATGCCGATTTTACGTACGACTTATGATACGTTTACCGTAGCTACAATGATCAACCGAGCGCTTAGCGATCAACTGATCAAAAAAGATATCATGCTCGTTGGAGACATTTATTTGACGACTCAGAAAACACATTACTTGTTACAGTCTGACACGGTAGCCGACTATCAACAGATCTCAGAAGAAACGCAACATTCGCGTTTTCCTGTAGTCAATCATCATATGCGTTTAATGGGGATCATTACTGCAAAAGACGTCGTAGGAAAAGCGCCGACCCAAGTGATTGATCGTGTGATGACGAAAGACCCGATCAGTGTTAAGAAGACGATGAGTGTCGCTTCTGTCGGTCACCAAATGATCTGGGATGGCTTAGAAGTCATGCCTGTTGTTTCTGATGATTTGACCTTGGAAGGGTTGATTACACGACAAGATGTGATGAAGGCGATGCAACTGGTACAACGCCAACCGCAAATCGCTGATACGATCTCTGATCAGATTTCTGGAGGAATCCAAACGATCGATACAGATCGTGAGGGAAACCGCTTGGCTACCCCTAAGTTCAAATTTGAAGTTTCTCCACAAATGGTGACGGGAGTTGGAACGATTTCTTTTGGGGTATTAAGTGAGATCATCTCAGATGTTGCCCAAAAAACAATGATCATGAACCAACGCCGAAATATTTTGTTAGAGCAAATGAATCTGCATTACCTTCGTTTGATCCAGATCGAAAGTGAGCTAGATATTCGACCAAGAGTGTTAGAAATCGGTCGAAGATCTGCTAAACTTGATATAGAAGTGTTTATTGAAAATACGATCGTGGCTAAAGCCATTGTCGTCTGCCAAGTGATGGAACGTTCGTAGAGAGTAGGAAAGAAAATGACTATACAAGAAATGATTTTGAATGAAATCAAAAAATATCAAAAAATCGTGATTCACCGCCACCAAAGACCTGATCCAGATGCTTTAGGGTCACAAGTCGGATTGGCCGAATTATTACGTAACAGTTTTCCAGACAAAGACATTCGCCAAGTTGGAAAAGACGTGGAAGGGTTGCTTTATTTAACAGAAATGCAAGAAATCGACGATGCTTTTTACAAAGGTGCATTAGTCATTGTCACAGATACAGCAAATGCACCACGAATCGATGATAAGCGTTACTCGTTAGGCGAAAAGGTGATCAAAATCGATCATCACCCGAACGACGAACCTTATGGAGATTTGCTTTGGGTGGACACGAAAGCCAGCAGTTGTAGTGAAATGATTGCAGAATTTGCTTTGATGTTTCCTGATGATTTGAATATGAACAGTGAATCTGCCCGTTTATTGTATGCAGGAATCGTTGGAGATACAGGAAGATTTTTATACCCTTCAACCACAGGTCGCACATTAGAAATTGCGGCAGTTTTAAGAAACTACTCGTTCGATGCGAGCCAACTGAATCGTGAAATCGAGCAGATCACTATGAAAGTAGCAAAATTATCCGGTTGTGTCTATCAGACGATCGAAGTCGATGAAACAGGCGCCGGAAAAGTGATCTTGTCACAAGAGTTATTAGGAAAGTATGGCATTGATGATTCAGAGACCGCTTCTGTTGTCTCTTTACCAGGTGTCATTGATGAAGTGTTAGCTTGGGCAATTTTTGTGGAGCAACCAGAAGGCTATTATCGTGTCCGCTTACGTTCAAAAGGCCCAGTGATCAATGAGATCGCAAAACGACATCATGGTGGCGGGCATCCTTTGGCGAGTGGCGCAAATGCTCGTGATCTTGAAGAAGTGGCAGAGATCTACAAGGAAATACAAGTTGCGTGTAGCAATTATTCGCGATAAAGATCAGCTAAAAGTCAGCTCTAAGTAGTAAAGAGAAACTTGAAAAAATCATTCAAGTTCTAGTTCACTACTTGGAGTTGATTGCCTTTTTACAGGTGTCTGTGAGACGACAAACAATGTCAAGAAATCAAGGCAGTCAAACAATGATTGCCAATACCAGCTTACTCTTTTCAAACTGTTATTTTTCCGTTATAATATTGCTCAATAACGAACAAAAAGGAGAAACAACATGACAGTACCAAATTGCCCAGTATGTGGCTCAGAATATGCGTATGAAGATCGAGGATTATTGATTTGTCCTGAATGTGGCAATGAATGGACCCCTTCAGAAGAATCAGAAACAGAAGCAGAAGGTTTGGTCGTTCTCGATGCAAATGGCAATCGTTTAGCGGACGGTGATCGCGTGACCGTTATCAAAGATTTAAAAGTGAAAGGTGCATCTTCACCAATCAAACAAGGCACAAAAGTGAAGAATATCCGTTTAGTTGAAGGCGACCATAATATCGATTGCAAGATCGACGGGTTTGGTCCGATGAAGCTGAAATCAGAATTTGTTAAAAAAGGATAAATTATTCAAAGTCTTTTCACAATTTTTTTACTAGATCAATGATAAAATAGATGTAATGAGGAAAGGGTGAAACGATAATGTATGGATATGGTTTATATGGTTTTTTAGATCCAACGTTTCTTTTAGTTATTGCTGGATTAGCTATCTCTGGGATCGCTTCTGCGTACGTCAACAGTACCTTTCGTAAATACGATAAAATCAGAAGCACAAACAATGTGACAGGGACACAAGCTGCACAGTTCATCTTACAAAGTCAAAAAATCAATAATGTAGGCGTTCAACAAATTGCCGGTGATTTGACAGACAATTATAACTCAGGCAATAAAACATTGAGTTTGTCGCAAGCTACTGCACAATCAACGTCAGTTGCTGCCATCGGTGTGGCTGCCCATGAGTGTGGGCATGCAGTCCAAGATGCTGTAGGATATGCTCCTTTGAAAATCAGAGCATCTCTAGTGCCTGTTGCCAATTTTGGCTCGATGATTTCATTTCCGCTTATTATGGTGGGCGTATTGCTTAGTTGGAATGCAACATTGATCAATATCGGGATCTTTGCCTTTTCATTGGCACTTTTATTTCAACTTGTTACGCTACCAGTAGAATTCAATGCGTCAAGAAGAGCCATCCAAATTTTAAGTGAAGGTGGCTTGCTGACAGAAGAAGAGGTACCAATGGCAAAACATGTGCTATTTGCGGCTGCCTTGACCTACGTTGCAGCAGCGCTATCTACTTTCTTGCAATTACTACGATTGATTTTGATCTTCGGTGGTAATCGCCGAGACTAGAGGAAATGAATAAAAGTGAGTGATAGCCATTTGCGCTGATCCACTCACTTTTTTTATTTTGGAGAAACTTTTTATTTAGGAGAATCGGCTAGCTGTGATGATCAGATCATCTTATTGACATAGAGCTGTTGGATCTTTGTGACGAGATCCACCCATAAATCTTTTTCTTTATTAGGATCAAGATAAAAGATTTTACTGGTCTGATGAAACTTATCAAACCAATCAGTCACGATCAAATCTGCCTGTTCGGGATTTTCAGTCAAACGGATCATTTTTTCATCAAACACTTGTCGTAACCGATTTTGGATATAATAATTCCCCGTAAGTGTTTTATTCATTTGTACATAGATCAATAATTTTTCATTTGTTTCCGATTGTAAAAGGTTATAGACCAAGCCGCTCAAATAATAAACGATCAACGCGTTTTTTGGATGATCATGGAAAACTTCCGAGATGATCTGCTTGATTTGTTGTATTTGTTGATTTGATTCATCGATCTCAAGTGCTGATTTAGGGAAGTGCAACGAGTAGAAAAACGGGGTCGTATGCCCTAACATCAAAATGGAAACCAAAGAAAGCATCAAATAATAATTATAGAAAAACCTTTTTTCAGAAGAAGAGATTACCGGAAAAACTTGAGCTAGCTCTTTTGTTAACAAGGTGATCTGATTACATAGACGATTTCGTTTATTCGTCAACATGTAACCAATCAAACTTTTCTGCTGACTAGAGATGAGATTCGGAAAAAAACAATAGATCAAAAAATTAAAATGTAAGAGTTCATCAATTGCAGTTTCTTGCGGTAAAAGTTTAAACAAATGGTGTTTAAAACTACCAGAAACATCTTGAGCCTGCTGCAATAATTCTAAAATATCATACACTTCAGTTGATTCAGGAATGATCAAAGCAGATTGTTGCGTACGAAGTGTGAAAATAGCAATCAACAAATAGAGATTTTCTTGATATTTCAACGAATGTTTTGAAACGAGCAATTTTTTGGATAATCGCTTCTCTTTTTTTAATTGACTCAATTTAAATTTATCAAACGGCCATTCCAATCCTTGGAATGCGTCAGATAAAATAAAAAATAGATAGAGCCGGATAAATAATTCATTTCCTTTGAACAAGTAACAGCCGTGGGACGAAACAATCTCGATCTCGAAATCTTGAAGTGTCTCATTCAATTGGCGTGTTAATTTTTCTAGATAAGAGGGCGATATGTACAGTTGTTCCAGTAAATATTTTTTTGGAACATACGTTTTTGGATAATTGACCATAAGTAATAAGTAGTTGAAACGGTTGGACTCTTTTAAATAAAGAAGTTTGATCTTATGATAAATCATCATTTTTATTTCTTGGTAGTCATCGCTTATCGTTATTTCCCCTTTATGTGTAGAGGAGATAAAGGAAGAGGTATTCAATTGCTGTTCAATCGTCGTATTCAATTTTCGGATCAATTCTTTGATCGTCCGTTTAGGAATAGCTAATTCATCTGCCAGTTCTTTCAACGTACATTGACTTTTTTGCGAAATCGTATAGAGGACTAATAACTCTTTCTTTTTAGCGTCGATTAACATAATGGACTCCTTTCTTACAATTGCTGTACCGATAGTGACATAAAATGTGAGTGGAAAGTGTTTTCAATGTATGATATTCTCACATAGTAATAGATTTTGATTATATAACTTGTTATTTTAAGAAATAATAATTAGTTATCTATTCTATTGTTTATTTCTTTGCTTATTTTGTCAAGTTGGAATCATTCAAATAAACTTGATTATAGTGATATATCGTTATTTAATTGATGTTTTTGTTATTTTTAAACTTTGATTTTTGGCGAAGTATTAGGTAAATCAAGCTTCTATTACAAAGGGACATATTTTAACCCCCAAAATATGTTATTATCGTTATTTTTTTATCAAAACTTGTTTCTTCATGGTTTACATAAGTTTTTCCTACTGTGAAATGCGCTGGAGAGTAGGGGAAAATTAAAGACAGAATCATTGCCGGATATGAAAGAGATAATCGGAAAGGATGGATGGTTTCGTGGGAAGAGTGACGAACTTTAGTAAAGAGTATTTACTATTCAAGAGCATGGTATATGCTGAAGAAAATGGGTTATCGACAATTACAGCAAGAAGTTTAGCTTCTTTTTGTGGATGTTCTACTTACCCGATCTATGCACATTTTAAATCAATCCGTATTTTAAAAGAAAAAATTATCGAAGAGATTACGATCTGTTTTGATCGATACTTAGCAGAATATGTCATTGACGATTTTTTTAGTATCGTTCATTTATTAAAGGAATTTTTCTCGATTCATGAGAGTATCAGAGGGGTAGTCATCAAATCTGAATTAGATATGGCCTCCTTGTTCAAACGTACCTTCTCAGAATTTGTTAGAGAGCATACGGGGATCAAAGAAGCTTATTTACTCGAACTACTTTGGTTGAACGCATTAGGAAGTTTGAATTCAGACAAGTCTTCAAAAGAATTTTTCGAAACAATGACGTTGATTTGGAATAAATTAGCAGAGTTAGAAGACGATTTGCCTGAAATGCTAACAAATATCCAATATGCTCCGATTGGTTGATGTTGGTTAAAGCATCTCTTAAACAGAGATGCTTTTTTTAGAACAAAAAATACTGGTATCGGTAATCGTCGAACAGCTAACTGATATAAAACGGCAACCCTGACAATCAAAATAAGACACAATTTACTTTTTGTATCATTTTTTGTCCTTTCAGCGATAGGCGCCATAGCAATTAGTTCGCTTATCTTTTTTACTGTGATATGATTGTGATAGATAAAAAGGAGCTGATAATTATGAAAACATCAACAAAAGTAACGATTGGATTAAGTGTCGCAGCAGCAGCAAGTGTCGCAACAGCTGTGGTTGTTTCTGGTAAAGTGATCGAGAAAATCCATCATTTAAGTAACCGTACAAAAGTAAAAAAATTCGTGTACGACAAATTTGATGGAAATGAAAAGTTATTAGATGTCGTTGACCATTTATCAGATAGCGATTTAGATTCATTGATGGGAATGTTAGCAAAGATAAAATCTGGCAAAAAGAAAATTTCTGTCTATGGTGATTCCATCAAAGACTCAACAGAGGATGCAAAAGGCCGTCTGATGTCACTCGTTGAAAAAATGATGTAAAAACTAGTTTCATTCAATTGATCGATTGATTATACAAAGGCACAAGCAGCAATGAAGGTTGCTGCTTGTGCCTTTTTTAACGTAATTAGGCAGAAGTCGCCCATCCTCTATAGGTGGGTGATGAATGCGTTCGGTATGAGGATTACCTTTAGTCACTCGAAAACCGACAAGCAAGGCATATTGCCTTTTTATTTTGTCTTTTGTTATAATCAGCGTATACAAGGAATGAGCTGATAGAACAATGGAATTAGCTACGAATAATCATTCAATATTCTTTCTGTATTATCCTCTTGTACTGGTAACAAAATACCGTAGACAAGTGATTGATGATGAACTATTTGAATTTGCTAAACCACTTTCGAACGAATAGCAGCGTTCGATCACATCACTCTAGTGGAGTGGAATCACGAGAAAGACCATGTTCCTATTCTGTTCAAAGCGCAGCCGAAACCATAGCGGACAACATTCATCAACACTTATAAAAGCGCTAGTTCACGATTGATCAAACATGACTATCCTAGAGTGAAGCACTCTCTTTGGAAAGAAATGTTTTGGTCTAAAAGCTTCTGTCTGTTGACGCACCTATCAATGTCATCAAGAAATAGATTCAAAACCAAGAAAACAATTATAATAGCGAGTAGGTGAAGCTTATGGAACGGCTGAAAGCATACAAATTTAGAATTTATCCAACAGAAGAACAAGAAATTTTCTTTGCGAAATCTTTTGGTTGTGTCCGTAAGGTCTACAATCTGATGCTAGATGATCGTATGAAAGCTTATGAAGAAACGAAAAATGATCCCTCTAAAAAAATGAAGTTCCCAACACCAGCTAAATACAAAGAATAATTTCCGTTTTTGAAAGAAGTGGATAGCCTTGCTTTAGCGAATGCACAACTCAATTTAGATAAGGCATATAAGAATTTCTTCAGAGATAAATCCGTTGGGTTCCCTCGTTTCAAGAGTAAGAAAAATCCTGTTCAAAGCTATACCACCAATAATCAAAAGGGAACAGTTGCATTGATCGGAAATAAATTCATCAAAGTTCCTAAATTGAAATCTCTGATTCGAATCAAGCTTCACAGACAACCAAAAGAAATCATCAAATCAGCGACAATTTCTCGTCATTCAAGTGGTAAGTACTACATTTCTTTGTTGTGTAAAGAAGAAATCGTTGAGTTGCCCAAAACGAATGCTGCGATTGGCATTGACTTAGGCATTACTGATTTTGCGATTCTTTCTGACGGGCAAAAAATTGATAACAATAAATTTACCTCAGAAATGGCAAAGAAACTAAGACGTGAATAACGCAAGTTATCAAGACGAGCATTAGTGGCTAAGAAAAAAGGGGTTCGTCTTTTCGATGCGAAAAACTACCAAAAGCAGAAACGTATCGTCGCTCGATTGCACGAAAAAGTAATGAATCAACGGAATGATTTTCTGAATAAGTTGAGTACAGAAATCATCAAAAATCACGATGTTATCTGTATAGAAGACTTAAACATAAAAGGTATGTTGCGTAACCATAAATTAGCAAAAAGCATTTCTGATGTCTCGTGGTCTAGTTTTGTGACGAAACTACAGTACAAAGCTGACTGGTACGGACGTGAACTCATCCAGGTAGATAAATGGTTTCCTTCTAGCCAAATCTGTTCAGCATGTGGTCATAAAGTTGGCAAGAAAACGCTCGACATCCGAGAATGGATTTGTTCTGTTTGTCATACGCATCACGACCGAGATATCAATGCGAGTATCAATATTCTGAACGAAGGACTGCGAATAAAAGACTTGGTTTAGATACAAATAAGAACCGTAGGAACTACGGAAATCGCTTGGTCAATAAGAGAAACCGCTGTGAGTAAAGAAATACGCTTACAAGTATGATCTCTTCCCAAGAAACTCCCACTTCAAGCGTTAAGAACCGTTAGGGTTAGCTAAGTGGCGAGTAGTTCACGTGTGTAACAAAAGAAGATAACAAAAGAGTAAATCATCCGCTTTTTTTAAATTAAAGCCTGTTTGTTCGTCAAATTTTTCAATCCGATATTGCAGGGTGTTCCGATGCATGAATAGCTGTTTAGCAGCTGAACTGATATTTCCGAAATTTTTCCAAAGTTCAATGATGATCTCTTCCATTTTAAATCCTCGGATTATTTCTTGATACTCGTTGGTGAGTTGGCTAGAAGTGACTAGCTCTTTAGTATAGTAATATAAGGCAAGTTCTTGAATAGAGGTCGTTTGATCGGAGACCTGTATCTGCGTTTGTTTGTTCAAAAAAATCTTTCGCTCTTCATCAAACATGGCGGTTAGATTTTGTCCAGATGTGTGGAATGAACCCACAAATGCTTGTGTCGTCAGATCAAAATCGACATCAAGAGATAAAAAGATGCCTTTTAGATCCGCAGTATTCAAATAATTGGGGTGTTTTCTTTCAATGATCAACCCATCTGTTTCCGTATAGAGAAAAAAATCAAGTGCTTCCGGAAAGAGTTCAGCGATCGTTTCTTGCCACTCTTTTTGTAAAAACTCTGCTCTTTTTTCAAGATGTAACTGGATGATCCGGCAACTTTCTTCAGATACGTACGCCTGCTCCTCAAATAAATAATGAAACCAAGGATGATTTTCTAATGAATAGGTTGTTTGGAATAACGCTTTCAAAAGATTCTCTTCTTGAGCAGACAAAGAGCTCTTGTCGATCCATAAAAAATAGTCTTCCACAATTAGAGAAAGAATGTGCTCATCAGGAGAAGGTGCATTCTTTTTTTGTGCATTTGGATACAATCCAAGTAACTTTTCTGTGTTCATACGCTTCACCTCATCCATTAGTTTACCATAGGACACGTTGATAAGGAAAAACTCTTTGTGCTTCTCATAAAAGCCAGTTATACTATTTTGGACAGATGTAATAAGTAAATCTAAGAAAAAGGTAGGATTACAGGTGGAAGAAACAGGACAACAACCAACAAAAATAGAATGGATGCGTGTGGCGATCGAAGAAGCAAAAAAAGCAGAAGCTCTGGCAGAAGTACCGATTGGTGCCATCGTCGTCCATGAAGGTCAGATCATCGGGCGGGGACATAATTTAAGAGAGGCAACGCAAAATGCCACGACCCATGCGGAGATGATAGCGATCCAAGAAGCATGTGAGGCGATAGGAAGTTGGCGTTTAGAAGAGACACAATTATATGTCACGTTAGAGCCTTGCCCGATGTGTAGTGGTGCTATGATTCTTTCCCGAGTAAAAGAAGTTTACTTTGGCGCCTTTGATCCAAAAGGAGGAACCGCCGGAACGTTGATGAATTTACTCGAAGATGAGCGTTTCAATCATCAAGCTTATGTAGAGGGTGGTATTTTAGAAGAAGAATGTGGGGAACTTTTATCAGCGTTTTTTAGGAATTTACGCGCGAAAAAAAAGAAATCAAAAAAGGACTAGCCAAAGATAACGAAATGCGGTATACTATTCTTTGCCGAAAGGCTAGGACAATGGTGGGCTTGTGAAGCGTGTCAGATCCGGAAGGAAGCAGCACTAAGCAGGTGCCGCCATGTGTCTGATTGATTTGAAGTCAATAAGCCTATGAGGGCTTATTTTTTTGCTTTTAAGCGAGTTGAAGGTGTTTGGATTTTTGTAAAAAAGTCTGAGCATCTTCTTTTTTACGCAAAAACTTTCCATGTGGACAAAGCGCAACGCTATGGTATGATGAAAAAAAGCGAGGT
Source organism: Enterococcus sp. DIV1298c (assembly GCF_017316315.1). NCBI lineage: Bacteria > Bacillati > Bacillota > Bacilli > Lactobacillales > Enterococcaceae > Enterococcus > Enterococcus sp. DIV1298c. Next base: position 32,452 of record NZ_JAFLWG010000004.1, read on the forward strand.
GGATCTAAACAATGGAAGAAATCGTTCTTTTACACACGAATGACTTGCATTCTCATCTTGAAAATTGGCCAAGGATCAGACGATACCTTGAGCAAAAAAAACGTGAAAATGAGAAAAAAAGCAACACAACAACAATTACGGTAGATCTCGGAGATTTTGTTGATCGCTGGCATCCTCTATCAGAAGCGACAAATGGTCATGCGAATGTTGAACTAATGAATGCAGTCGGATATGACGCAGCAACGATAGGTAATAATGAAGGTGTGGGCAATTCAAAAAATGAATTGAATCATTTATATGACCATGCAAACTTCGATGTGCTACTCAGCAACTTATTCGATAAGAATACCTTGCAACCTCCTGAGTGGACAAAACCGTATAAAATCATCGAAACCGAGCAAGGAACAAAAGTCGGTTTGATCGCTTTTACTGCGCCGTTCCCATTGACTTATAGTCCAAATGGTTGGGATATCCGTCAGCCTTATGACCTCTTGCCTGAACTAGTTGAGCAATTGCGTCCGCAAGTAGACGTTCTTGTTTTGATGAGCCATTTAGGCATCCAAGATGACTTACAAATTGCTAAAGAGATTCCTGCAATCAATGTGATTTTAGGGTCACATACGCATCATCTTTTTATTGATGGGAAAGTTGTCAATGAGGTCCAATTAGCCGCTGCCGGAAAATTTGGACAATATGTTGGAGAAGTGCATCTTACAGTGGAAAATAAAAAAATCATCGCGCACTATGCCAAAGCGATTGCGACAGAGTCAATGACAGCATTTTTGGAAGATGAAGAAGAAATCACTGGTTATCTTCAACAAGGACATGCACTTTTGGCACAAAAGAAAGTCGCTGATCTCCCATTTGACTTATCGCTTGATCCGTTTGCTGAACATTCCTTTATCCAAATTGCGTTAGAAGCAGTGAAAGAAAGAGGAAACACAGAAGCAGCGTTTTTAAATAGTGGGTTGTTTTTGAACAGCATACCCAAAGGTCTGGTCGATCAAGATCAACTCCATAGTGCGTTGCCTCATCCGATGCATTTGATCAACGTCACGTTGAAAGGATCGGATATGATTCGTTTAGTGTTAGAAATCGAAAAAAGCCGACTCTTTTTAAGAAATTTCCCCATTAAAGGGATGGGATTTCGTGGACGTATATTTGGCGAGATCCTCTATAGCGGAATCACTTATGATCCGGTCAATCGAGCGGTTCTTTGGAAAAACAAACCGATTGAGGGAGAAAAGAGCTATACCGTTACTACGGTGGACCATTTGATGTTTGTTCCTTTTTTCCCAACGATTGAAATTGTCGGACAGGTCGAGTTTTTGTTCCCTGAATTTATCCGTACAGTAGTGGGAGACTACCTAAATGCTCACTACCCAACCAATGAAAAAGAAGGTATAATAGAGGAATAGGTGGTGAAAGCATGTCGACGAAACAAAATAAACAACATACTAGTGACAAAAAAGAGAGTCAAAAAACGGCCGATCAATCAAACGAACAAACAGTGACTGAAGAAGTGACGGCGGTTTTAGAAGAAATAATCGAAGAAACGAAACCTGAGAAAATCAAAGGAGAAATCGTCACATTGACAGATGAAACGAATCTTTTGATCGGTGATCGACCTTATCGCATCGTCATGGATTATCGAGAGGGTTTCAATGCTGAGAAGCTTGGTGAAAGATATAGCGAAGTGCTTTCCAGATACGACTACATCGTAGGAGACTGGGGCTATGAACAGCTACGTTTGAAAGGCTTTTTTGATGCCACGAATCGACGTGCTCACCCAGATCAGCGAATCGATGCATTAGAAGATTATTTATACGAATATTGTAATTTTGGTTGTGCGTATTTTGTCATTGAACGAGTTGGCGGGAAAAAAGAAAAAAATACCCAACGACGTAAAAAGAAAAAAAATCAAAATCGCAACAATCAAGCGCACATCGATGAGAAAAAAGCACCAGTTGAATCGATGCGTAAACAACCTGTAATCAAAAATCGTAAACCAGCAAGCAATAAAACAACAACAAAAACAACTGAAAAAGCGGCAGAACGTCCAACAAAATCAACTTCTAAGAAAAATTTTACTATTAGACAAAGGGAAGAATGATCCTATGAATTATAAAGGCTATTTGATCGATTTAGACGGAACGATTTATCGAGGAACAGAACCGATCCCCGCAGGTAAACGCTTTGTCGAGCAGTTACAAGAAAAGGGGCTTCCCTTTTTATTCGTAACCAATAATACAACGAAAACACCTGAAACAGTGGCACATCGTTTAGCAACAGAGTTTGATATCCATGTGTCACCAGAAACAATCTATACTGCTTCTTTAGCGACGATCGATTTCATGAAATCAGACGCGAAAGGCAATAAAGTGTTCGTAATCGGCGAAGCTGGCTTAACGGATTTGATCTTGGATGCGGGCTTTGTTTGGGAAGAAGAGCAGCCAGACTATGTCGTAGTAGGGTTAGACAATCACTTGACCTACGAAAAAGTAGTGACAGCAACGTTAGCGATCCAAAAAGGAGCAACGTTTATCGGTACGAATCCTGATAAGAACATTCCAACAGAAAGAGGATTGTTACCTGGGGCAGGTTCCGTTGTGTCCTTTGTAGAAACAGCGACACAAAAGACGCCTATCTATATCGGAAAACCAGAAGCAATCATCATGGATAAAGCGGTGGAGATTTTAGGGTTGAACAAAGAAGAAGTCATCATGGTAGGAGATAATTATGAAACAGATATCCAAGCGGGGATTCGTAATGGAATCGATACACTCCTTGTACTATCAGGTTTTACTAAAGAAGAAGACTTGTCACATCTGCCAACTCCTGCGACTTTCGTCATGCAATCTCTAGATGAATGGAGTTTCTAAACGAATGAAAAACAAACGATGGCAATGGGTGGAATATGCAGGGTTTGTTAGTTTGTTCCTGACATTGATCACTTTAGCAATTACACTAACGATCAATTTTCGGCCACTTTATGTGTTTGATATCGGACATCTGAATATTTTAGAATACACCTCGTTGGATCAGGCCACATTACTCAAAAATTATGATCAGTTGATGATGTATTTAAATAATCCTTTTGAACAAGTCTTGGCACTTCCAGACTTTCCCATGTCAGCGAGTGGCTTACATCATTTTTATGAAGTAAAGTTATTATTCATGGTCAATTATGCGGTATTACTGCTTACGTTGATTCCTAGCGGCTTGTTTCTTCGTCAACTGAAGAAAGATCAACGCTTGTGGCGATTGATTCGTCCGTTTCAAATCGGCATGATCGTACCATTTGTTTTTGGTTTTTTCATGCTGATCGGCTTTGATCGTTTTTTCATTGTGTTTCACGAAACATTTTTCAACAATGATGATTGGTTGTTCGATCCTCGGACAGACCCCATTATCAATGTCTTACCTGAGCAATACTTCATGCATTGCTTCATTTTGTTTTTCGTGCTGATTGAATTACTATTCGCTTTGATGGTATTCATGGGCAAAAGAGAACTGAAAAAAGGCAAGAGTTAAGAAAGTGTGATAAGCACACAGGATTTGATATAGAAAAAGCATCCATAAAAATCGCAGAAGGATTTTATGGATGCTTTTTTTGTTTATTGAGTCAAACGACTCCGTTTTTCAGGTTCTTGGTGGGCCAAACGGCTTGCAGCAGACGCGGCAATCGCTCCTACGATGTCATCTAAAAATGTATGAACGTTTTTGCCGTCGTGACTATTTAGCTGTTTTAAGATCCCTGGTTTTACTTTGTCGATGTAACCGTAATTGGTAAAACCGATTGTTCCATAGACGTTGACGATCGATAAGGCTAAAATCTCATCGATCCCGTATAACCCTTCATCATCTTCAATGATATGTTGTAGCGGGGCCATCAATTGCTTTTGTTCTGCCAATATATCTAATTGAATACCTGTAATGATCGCATTATGGACTTCGCGTTTTGTTAAAACTGCGTTAATACTTTCCGCACAATCCTCTAAGCTCAAATCTGAGATATAATCTTTTTGCAAAAACATCACTAATTCAGCGATATCTTCGATCGTGACTCCACGTTGTTTTAGGAGATCTCTGGCTTTTTCTTCTAACGTTTCTGTTTTTATGACCATTTTTTGATTCCTCCGTATCTTCTTTCTATCTATATATAATGGTAACGTAGTACGTATAAAAAGCAAGAATCAATTTTTCTATCAAAATAGGCAAGTTAATTTGTTCCAAATGTTTTATCATAAAGACTAGTGCTATGACCAGGTTGTGTACGTTCCTTGGGATTGATAAAGTGCAACGCATTATTGACAGCAGTCGGTGCTTCCCCAAATCCTGTGGCAATCAATTTGACTTTTCCTTCATAGCTGCAAATATCTCCAGCAGCATAAACACCAGGAATAGAAGTGGACATATCAGAATGGACAGTGATCGCATTTCTTGAACTTTCAAGTCCCCAAGAAGATAAATGCTCTAAATTGGAAGTGAATCCATAGTTGACGATCAATGAATCGATCATAAGGTCAATGGTTTCATCGGTTCTGGCTTTTTTAAGGCGAATATCTGTCAATTCACCATTTGAACCGGATAATTCCTCAATCAAATAGGGCGTTAATACATTGACGGATGATTGATTCAATTGGTTGACGCTATGTTCATGGGCTCTAAAAGCTTCTCTTCGATGAATCAAATACACTTCACTCGCAATCGGTTCAAGCATCAATGCCCAGTCGATCGCTGAATCACCGCCGCCGGCAATGGCAACTTTCTTCCCTGCATATTTCATCAAGTCGTTCACAAAATAATCTAATCCGTGGTTTTCATAAATATCCGCATTTTCTAAATTCAGCTTTCTCGGTTGGAATGAGCCACTTCCTAGTGTCAGGATCACTGCTTTTGAATAGTGGATTCCTTTTGTAGTTGTGATCTCGATGATATCATCTTCTCTGGAAAGTGAAATCACTTCTTCATTTAAATGAAATGTATGATTAAAAGTGGTCAATTGTTTTTTTAGATTATTGACAAGATCAACCGCTTTGATTGCTGGATAACCAGGAATGTCATAAATATATTTTTCAGGGTATAAGGTAGTTAATTGTCCGCCAAGTTGCGGCAAACTATCAATAATATTGGTTTTCGCTTGACGCATGCCAGCATAAAAAGCTGCGAACATGCCAACAGGTCCTGCACCAATAATCGTAATATCGTAAATTTCCATTTTTGAAATTCCTCCTTGGTGACACTATAACAGAATTTAATTGAGAATTCTTCTCAAATAGCCTGATTATGGTACAAGAATTCCTTGAAAAATATGCGTAGTTATCTGAACTGTAGCTTATTTACTTTCAATATTAACTAAATAGAGTTATTTTACTAGTACTAAATGTTTAAATCTAAGAGGTAGAATTTTATGATAAAAAGAATAACCAGCTATGCAAGGAAAGATGGAATATTAACCCTGTCTTTTCTATTAGCAATCGGGACGATGTTTCTCATTCCGCCGTCCCTCAACTATCTTTCCTATATTGATTTTCACACATTGATCCTTCTTTTTTGTTTGATGTTGATCGTCGAAGGAATCCGCCAACAACAATTTTTTGACTTTCTAGGCAATTATTTGATCAAAAAGACAAAAACTACAAGAGGCATCCTCTTGATTTTAGTCTTTCTCCCATTTATCAGCAGTATGTTGATCACGAATGATGTGGCACTGATCATTTTTGTCCCATTTGGTCTATTGATAGCAGAAATGGTTGGACTGGTTGCGATGCTGCCGGTCATCGTTACGTTGATGACGATCGCCGGTAATTTAGGCAGTATGTTCACGCCAATCGGTAATCCACAAAATCTATATTTATTTGCACAATCTCATCTGCAATTAGTCGGATTTTTACAGTTGATGTTACCCTATACATTGGCTGCAGCTTTCTTGTTGGTTGTATTGATCTTAGTAAGAGTCAAAAAAAGGACAATTGATTTGGCGGATACGGAAGAGATAATTGTAAAAAGGTCGCAACTCATTTTTTATTTTGCTCTATTTTTCACCTGTCTTCTGGCAGTCAGTGGGGTGATCCCGCATTATGTCGTATTGCTCTTAGTCAGTGCATGTGTTCTTGTCAATGATCGCAGACTGTTCAAACAAATCGATTATTCCTTATTGTTTACGTTTATTTTCTTCTTTATCTTTATTGGGAATATCAAACAAGTCGAGATGATCCAAGTTTTGTTTGAAAAAAGTATTGCGCATCATGAAGTCAGTGCAAGCATTTTTGCAAGTCAATTAATCAGTAATGTTCCTGCGGCAATCCTATTATCAAGCTATACGGAAAATATCAAGGCGTTGATCATTGGTACGAACTTAGGAGGTTTAGGAACCTTGATTTCTTCGATGGCAAGTCTGATCTCCTATAAAATAATCATCAAGCAATACCCACAATGGCGAAGTAAATATATATTGATCTTCACGTTCTACAACAGTATTTTTTTGATTTTCTTGTGGCTCATCTTTACCGTATATCAATAGAATATGTTATGATTACACATGAAGACAGAATATTTAGGAGGAAGAAAATATGGCATTTCCACAACTTGATCTAGCAAATGAAAAGGGGCCTAAAGCCCTTATAAAAACGAATCGTGGGGATATTACAGTAAAACTATTTCCCGAGTTGGCACCTAAAACAGTCCAAAACTTTGTTGAATTGGCAAAAAAAGGGTATTATGACGGCGTGATCTTCCATCGCGTGATTCCTGATTTTATGATTCAAGGAGGCGACCCGACCGGTACAGGCATGGGCGGCGAAAGCATTTACGGTGAAAGCTTTGAAGATGAGTTCAGTCGTGAATTGTTCAATCTACGCGGCGCATTGTCAATGGCTAACTCTGGTCCAAATACAAATGGAAGCCAATTCTTTATTGTTAATAATACGAACGTGCCGGAAAATATGCTTAGTCAATTAGAAGGCGCAGGATTCCCGAACGAAATCATTGAAGCGTACAAAAATGGTGGGACTCCATGGCTTGATTTCCGTCATACAGTCTTTGGACATGTACTTGAAGGAATGGATACGGTTGATGACATCGCAAATGCACAACGTGGACCACAAGATCGTCCAGTACATGATGTAGTGATCGAAACGATCGAGATTTCTGAATAGAATCAATTTTTTAAGAGCGGATAACGAATGAAAGAAGCACCGACCGCCTGAAGCTTTTCCAGCTTTTGGTGTTCGGTGCTTCTTTTTTAACTTAGAGAATAACAGATGACAACAGGTGTGAGATTCTTGCGTTCAATGAATAGGTTCATCTTTTTCAGTCAATAAATGAACGTTTGATACGTAAAAGTCCTTCTCTCAACACTGATTTCGGACAAGCGACATTCAAGCGCATATGACTATGGCCGCTTGGCCCAAAACTGATTCCAGGGTTTAAGACAACTTTGCCTTTTTTGATGAGTTGTTTTTCAAGGAGACGATCATCCTGTGTATACGCAGAAAAATCAAGCCACATCAGATACGTTCCTTCTGGTTTCATCACTTCGACATCAGGCAGGTGTTCTGCAAAAAAAGTGATAACCTCCTCGACATTTTCTTCTAAATATACGAGTAACTCTTTCAACCATTCCTCTCCAGTTTCGTAAGCAGCCTGAGTACCTAATAAGCCGAAAGTATTGATTCCTTGATGTTGATTCTTTTCTAGTTGATTTATAAACCGATTTTTTAAATCAGGATCTTTAATAAAGACCATTGAATTTTTTATTGCGGCTAGATTAAACGTCTTAGTTGCAGAAGTAAAGGTGATCAACAATCTGGAAAGCGTAGGATCGATCGTTTGCATCGACGTGAATTCATGTCCGGAAAAGACAATATCTTGATGGATCTCATCACTAAATAAGAAGACGCCGTACTTTAAGCATAGATCACTTAATTGTTTGAGTTCCTTTTTAGTCCAAACACGGCCTCCTGGGTTATGTGGATTACATAAAATAATTGCTTTTATTTTTTTTGAAATGATTTTTTCTTCCATGTCTTGAAAATCCATCTCAAAATGTCCAGCTCTTTTATTCAAAGAACTTCGGATCAGCTGACGCTCGTTTTTTTCGACGATTGCGCCAAAAGGTGGATAAACCGGATCGTGGATCAAAACCGCATCACCTGGGGCTGTGAATGCTTGGAGCGCCATTGAAAGACTAACCAAGACACCGCTGGTAAAAAGAATGTCGTTTTTTGTCAGTGTCACATGGTGGTGCTTCTGCTCCCAATCGACCACAGAGCGGTAAAGACCGTCCGGTACGATCGAATAACCGAAAATCCCTTTTTGTAGATAATTTTCAAAGGAGTCAATGACTCCTTGGGGTGCAAGAAAATCCATGTCCGCTACCCATAACGGTAAAAGGTCATCCATATGGTATGTTTGCGAAATGGCATCCCATTTCACGCTATCTGTATTTTTTCTTGAAATGAACTCGTCAAAGTGATCCATCTATAAAACCTCCTATTTCATGTGCAAGAACAGAACTTCTTTTTTTTGAATATTTACAGTATAATGATAAATGCGAAGAGAGGGAAGTATATGACTTATAAAATAGGCGAAATAATCAAAGGGAAAATTACTGGAATACAACCATATGGCGCATTTGTTTCACTCGATGAAGAAACGCAGGGGTTGATCCACGTATCAGAAGTGCAATCTGGTTATACAAAAAGTATTCATACATTATTGAAAGTGGGACAACCGGTGACTGTGCAAATCATTGATATTGATGAGTATTCGAAAAAAATCAGTCTGTCGTTACGTACCCTAGAAAAGAAAGTACCTTCGATCCCATATCGGAGAAAACGTTACTTTACGAATAAAAATAAAAAAATAGGTTTTGCGACGATTGAAAAGCAGTTACCCATATGGATCAAAGAAGCCTTAGTCGAACTTGATCAAAAAGAATCTAGGAAATAAAAAGTGTATTTTTTCTGAAAATATGCTAAAATTCTCTTGTAAGCCATAAACAAGTTGATCGAGGTGGAAATTTTGGCAAACAAAAGAGTCGCTGGTACAATTATGTTGCATTTGGAGGATGGATCTAAAAAATTTTTAGTTCATTCAATAGAGAATAAATTAGAGTTCGCATTCGCAGACCACTCAAATGATAAGACTGGTTTGGCAAATATACTTAGTTTTTTGAAAGAAATCGTTCATATTGACGTGAGTAAAATAAACTTGATGGAGTTGACGAATACTCATATCAATCAAGAAAATGTTCCGCTGTTCGTTTTTGAAACAGAACAGAAAAATCAACAAGAACAGTTAGGCGAAGGTTATCATTGGGAAGATCCAGGACAAATGCGTACGGTACTAGGGATTTATGAAGTAGATGGCGTACCGATCTTTTAACCAAAAGACGAGTAATAGGTGATCATTTTTGATAACAAGCATGACTTTCAGAGAAGTTTGAATTTCTTTCAAACTTCTTTTTTTGTCACTTTTTTTAATAAGTAATGGTTGAATGTTCAGGATTTAGTGGGTTTTCATCTGAATATGAGAAGAAAATAGTGGAATAAGAAGATAACCCGAACAATCTAAAAATATTTGAAAACCTTCTCTTTTTATAAGGCGAAAATAACTATTGACGACTGATAGGTGGCATGGTAAATTAGACAACGTTGATTCGGAAATATGTTCTTTTGAAAATGTTCAGAAAAACATCAAAAAACTATTGACCATCGGGAGAACCCGTGTTAATATAACTGAGTTGACTTGTTAGTCGATTTTTTAGAAGCTGATACAAAAGAGTTTTTAGCTTATAAAGGTATTGACAAATAACAAACGACAAGTTATGATAAGTGAGTTGCTAAAACGACCTCGTGAAAAACGAGTTCAAAAAACTTTTAAAAAATAGTTGACAATCATCCGAGAGTTTGCTAAGATATAAAAGTTGCTACGGCAATCACAAACGATGAATTGAAGCAGTTGTGTTTCATTTATCACGTAGACCTTTGAAAACTGAACAAAGTAAGACAAACCAAATGTGTAGGGCGTCTTGATTCAATTCAAGACAACAAACATTTTTAACAAGCAAGCAATATGCTAGCAAACAAATTGAGCTTAACAAATGAACTATTATGATGTTCGAAAGTAAATTTCGAACTACAGTTCCACATCAGCTATCGCTGTGAGGAACTAGCATATTATGAGAGTTTGATCCTGGCTCAGGACGAACGCTGGCGGCGTGCCTAATACATGCAAGTCGAACGCTTCTTTTTCCACCGGAGCTTGCTCCACCGGAAAAAGAGGAGTGGCGAACGGGTGAGTAACACGTGGGTAACCTGCCCATCAGAAGGGGATAACACTTGGAAACAGGTGCTAATACCGTATAACAATCGAAACCGCATGGTTTCGGTTTGAAAGGCGCTTTACGGTGCCGCTGATGGATGGACCCGCGGTGCATTAGCTAGTTGGTGAGGTAACGGCTCACCAAGGCCACGATGCATAGCCGACCTGAGAGGGTGATCGGCCACATTGGGACTGAGACACGGCCCAAACTCCTACGGGAGGCAGCAGTAGGGAATCTTCGGCAATGGACGAAAGTCTGACCGAGCAACGCCGCGTGAGTGAAGAAGGTTTTCGGATCGTAAAACTCTGTTGTTAGAGAAGAACAAGGGTGAGAGTAACTGTTCACCCCTTGACGGTATCTAACCAGAAAGCCACGGCTAACTACGTGCCAGCAGCCGCGGTAATACGTAGGTGGCAAGCGTTGTCCGGATTTATTGGGCGTAAAGCGAGCGCAGGCGGTTTCTTAAGTCTGATGTGAAAGCCCCCGGCTCAACCGGGGAGGGTCATTGGAAACTGGGAGACTTGAGTGCAGAAGAGGAGAGTGGAATTCCATGTGTAGCGGTGAAATGCGTAGATATATGGAGGAACACCAGTGGCGAAGGCGGCTCTCTGGTCTGTAACTGACGCTGAGGCTCGAAAGCGTGGGGAGCAAACAGGATTAGATACCCTGGTAGTCCACGCCGTAAACGATGAGTGCTAAGTGTTGGAGGGTTTCCGCCCTTCAGTGCTGCAGCTAACGCATTAAGCACTCCGCCTGGGGAGTACGACCGCAAGGTTGAAACTCAAAGGAATTGACGGGGGCCCGCACAAGCGGTGGAGCATGTGGTTTAATTCGAAGCAACGCGAAGAACCTTACCAGGTCTTGACATCCTTTGACCACTCTAGAGATAGAGCTTCCCCTTCGGGGGCAAAGTGACAGGTGGTGCATGGTTGTCGTCAGCTCGTGTCGTGAGATGTTGGGTTAAGTCCCGCAACGAGCGCAACCCTTATTGTTAGTTGCCATCATTTAGTTGGGCACTCTAGCAAGACTGCCGGTGACAAACCGGAGGAAGGTGGGGATGACGTCAAATCATCATGCCCCTTATGACCTGGGCTACACACGTGCTACAATGGGAAGTACAACGAGTCGCGAAGTCGCGAGGCTAAGCTAATCTCTTAAAGCTTCTCTCAGTTCGGATTGTAGGCTGCAACTCGCCTACATGAAGCCGGAATCGCTAGTAATCGCGGATCAGCACGCCGCGGTGAATACGTTCCCGGGCCTTGTACACACCGCCCGTCACACCACGAGAGTTTGTAACACCCGAAGTCGGTGAGGTAACCTTTTGGAGCCAGCCGCCTAAGGTGGGATAGATGATTGGGGTGAAGTCGTAACAAGGTAGCCGTATCGGAAGGTGCGGCTGGATCACCTCCTTTCTAAGGAATATTACGGAGACTACACACGTTTGTCGATACTTTGTTCAGTTTTGAGAGGTCTACTCTCAAAATTTTTGTTCATTGAAAACTGGATATTGAAGTAAAAAATGTAAGTAATACAAACCGAGAACACCGCGTTGAATGAGTTTTTTAATAAGTTCAATTGCTTATTTTTCTTGATTGGACTTCTATCGCTAGAAGAAAGATCAAAACCCAACCGCAAGGTTGATAAGGTTAAGTGAATAAGGGCGCACGGTGGATGCCTTGGCACTAGGAGCCGATGAAGGACGGGACTAACACCGATATGCTTTGGGGAGCTGTACGTAAGCTATGATCCAGAGATTTCCGAATGGGGGAACCCAGCATCTTTTATAGGATGTTACGTATACGTGAATACATAGCGTATACGAGGTAGACGCAGAGAACTGAAACATCTAAGTACCTGCAGGAAGAGAAAGAAAATTCGATTCCCTGAGTAGCGGCGAGCGAAACGGGAAAAGCCCAAACCAATGAGCTTGCTCATTGGGGTTGTAGGACTCCGATCTGGTAGTTCTTTCAGATAGTCGAATGACTTGGAAAAGTCAGTCAAAGAGGGTGAAAGCCCCGTAGACGAAATTTGGAAGGCACCTAGGAGGATCCTGAGTACGGCGGAACACGAGGAATTCCGTCGGAATCCGGGAGGACCATCTCCCAAGGCTAAATACTCCCTAGTGACCGATAGTGAACCAGTACCGTGAGGGAAAGGTGAAAAGCACCCCGGAAGGGGAGTGAAATAGAACCTGAAACCGTGTGCCTACAACAAGTCAAAGCCCGTTAATGGGTGATGGCGTGCCTTTTGTAGAATGAACCGGCGAGTTACGATTGCATGCGAGGTTAAGTTGAAGAGACGGAGCCGCAGCGAAAGCGAGTCTGAATAGGGCGTTTGAGTATGTAGTCGTAGACCCGAAACCATGTGATCTACCCATGTCCAGGTTGAAGGTGCGGTAAAACGCACTGGAGGACCGAACCCACGTACGTTGAAAAGTGCGGGGATGAGGTGTGGGTAGCGGAGAAATTCCAAACGAACTTGGAGATAGCTGGTTCTCTCCGAAATAGCTTTAGGGCTAGCCTCGGATTTGAGAATGATGGAGGTAGAGCACTGTTTGGACTAGGGGCCCATCTCGGGTTACCGAATTCAGATAAACTCCGAATGCCATTCATTCATATCCGGGAGTCAGACTGTGAGTGATAAGATCCATAGTCGAAAGGGAAACAGCCCAGACCACCAGCTAAGGTCCCAAAATATATGTTAAGTGGAAAAGGATGTGGGGTTGCACAGACAACTAGGATGTTGGCTTAGAAGCAGCCACCATTTAAAGAGTGCGTAATAGCTCACTAGTCGAGTGACCCTGCGCCGAAAATGTACCGGGGCTAAACATATTACCGAAGCTGTGGAGTGCACCATTAGGTGCATTGGTAGGAGAGCGTTCTAAGGGCGTTGAAGGTAGATCGTGAGGACTGCTGGAGCGCTTAGAAGTGAGAATGCCGGTATGAGTAGCGAAAGACAGGTGAGAATCCTGTCCACCGAATGACTAAGGTTTCCTGGGGAAGGCTCGTCCGCCCAGGGTTAGTCGGGACCTAAGCCGAGGCCGACAGGCGTAGGCGATGGACAACAGGTTGATATTCCTGTACTCGTTGTTTTTGTTTGAGCAATGGAGGGACGCAGGAGGCTAAGGAATGCAGACGATCGGAAATGTCTGTCCAAGCAGTAAGTCTTGATAGGAGTCAAATGCTTCTAACTTTAAGGACAAGCTGTGATGGGGAGGGAAATAATAGTACCGAAGTTCCTGACGTCACACTGCCGAGAAAAGCTTCTAGTGAGAAAACAACGACCCGTACCGCAAACCGACACAGGTAGTCGAGGAGAGAATCCTAAGGTGAGCGAGAGAACTCTCGTTAAGGAACTCGGCAAAATGACCCCGTAACTTCGGGAGAAGGGGTGCTGATCGTCAGATCAGCCGCAGTGAATAGGCCCAAGCGACTGTTTATCAAAAACACAGGTCTCTGCAAAATCGTAAGATGAAGTATAGGGGCTGACGCCTGCCCGGTGCTGGAAGGTTAAGAGGAGTGCTTAGCGTAAGCGAAGGTACGAATTGAAGCCCCAGTAAACGGCGGCCGTAACTATAACGGTCCTAAGGTAGCGAAATTCCTTGTCGGGTAAGTTCCGACCCGCACGAAAGGCGTAACGATTTGGGCACTGTCTCAACGAGAGACTCGGTGAAATTTTAGTACCTGTGAAGATGCAGGTTACCCGCGACAGGACGGAAAGACCCCATGGAGCTTTACTGTAGTTTGATATTGAGTGTCTGTACCGCATGTACAGGATAGGTAGGAGCCGTAGAAATCGGAACGCTAGTTTCGATGGAGGCGCTGGTGGGATACTACCCCTGCGTTATGGCCACTCTAACCCGCACCACTGATCGTGGTGGGAGACAGTGTCAGATGGGCAGTTTGACTGGGGCGGTCGCCTCCTAAAGAGTAACGGAGGCGCCCAAAGGTTCCCTCAGAATGGTTGGAAATCATTCGAAGAGTGTAAAGGCAGAAGGGAGCTTGACTGCGAGACCTACAAGTCGAGCAGGGACGAAAGTCGGGCTTAGTGATCCGGTGGTTCCGCATGGAAGGGCCATCGCTCAACGGATAAAAGCTACCCTGGGGATAACAGGCTTATCTCCCCCAAGAGTCCACATCGACGGGGAGGTTTGGCACCTCGATGTCGGCTCGTCGCATCCTGGGGCTGTAGTCGGTCCCAAGGGTTGGGCTGTTCGCCCATTAAAGCGGCACGCGAGCTGGGTTCAGAACGTCGTGAGACAGTTCGGTCCCTATCCGTCGCGGGCGTTGGAAATTTGAGAGGAGCTGTCCTTAGTACGAGAGGACCGGGATGGACTTACCGCTGGTGTACCAGTTGTTCTGCCAAGGGCATTGCTGGGTAGCTATGTAGGGAAGGGATAAACGCTGAAAGCATCTAAGTGTGAAGCCCACCTCAAGATGAGATTTCCCATTTCTTTAAGAAAGTAAGATCCCTGAGAGATGATCAGGTAGATAGGTCAGAAGTGGAAGTACAGTGATGTATGGAGCGGACTGATACTAATCGATCGAGGACTTAACCAAAATAAAATGAAAAACTCGGAGAGTTTCTTACTGATACTTCAAATCCAGTTTTGAGTGAACAAGATTTACTCAAAAATAGATAACACCAAGTGTGGTGGCGATGGCGAGAAGGATACACCTGTAACCATGCCGAACACAGAAGTTAAGCTTCTTAGCGCCGATTGTAGTGAGGGGTTGCCCCTTGTGAGAGTAGGACGCCGCCACGCTTTGTTATCTTTGGAGGTTTAGCTCAGCTGGGAGAGCATCTGCCTTACAAGCAGAGGGTCAGCGGTTCGATCCCGTTAACCTCCATATGAGCCGTTAGCTCAGTTGGTAGAGCATCTGACTTTTAATCAGAGGGTCACAGGTTCGAGCCCTGTACGGCTCATATTTTTGCGGGTGTGGCGGAATTGGCAGACGCACTAGATTTAGGATCTAGCGCCTTACGGCGTGGGGGTTCAAGTCCCTTCACCCGCATCATATGATTTATTCTATTTTTTTACGCCGGCTTAGCTCAGTTGGTAGAGCATCTGATTTGTAATCAGAGGGTCGAGGGTTCAAGTCCTTTAGCCGGCATCGTAAATACGCGGAAATAGCTCAGTGGTAGAGCACCACCTTGCCAAGGTGGGGGTCGCGGGTTCGAACCCCGTTTTCCGCTTTGCCAAAGTACTACG
>NZ_JAFLWG010000040.1:0-28934 GCF_017316315.1 Enterococcus sp. DIV1298c
ATTTAACACTCGTTTTTCACTTAGAAGTTGTCAAAACCATATAATAGCAGGGATAAATAAACTTCAAAATCTCTGTTGCAATCAATTATTTTCTTCAACAGAAAAAAATACGAACTTTAAGCCCCGTAATTTTCTATCATCATTTTTTCATAAAAAACAGAGAGATCACTTTCATTTTAAATAACATAATTATTTAAAAAACGTTTATGTATTATTCTAACTTTGACCACATTTGTTTCCTCAATCCATTTTATTTCCAGATTATAATAATTTTTTATTTCAAACAGTTGTTTTTTTTGTATACTTATAATATGCACAAATTCCCCTTGAATCAAAAGTACGATTTTACTTACATAAAAAATAGAAAAATTAGATTGGAAGCCAAAATAATGGAAAATTTACCTATGACTTTGCAACTGGATAATCAGTTCAAGCGTCAATATCAGATTCTGAATATGGTACATATGAACAAAGTAAATCAAATCACTATCAATGATCTCTCAGATAACTTAGAAAAATCGAAACCCACGCTCAAGAAAGATATTGAAGCAATCAACTTAGCATTGGATGCGCATTGCATCTCACTAACGATCGATCAAAAAGGTGCATTATCGATCCAATACAAAAAAGCTTTGACAATCGATACGATGATCACCTTACTGGCAAAGAGAACGATCACTTATCAGCTCATGGATCTACTACTCCATAACGTCACTTACTCAACTGATGAATTAGTGACAGCATTGATGGTCTCTAGAAGTACGATTTTCAAGACGATCCGCCATATGAACAATATCTTAAAAGAATTCAATGTCACGATCACAACTGGGCCGTTGACTTTATCGGGCAGCGAAGAGGATATCCGTTTTTGTTTCTTTGCTTTTTATTCCAGCTTTGGTGATAGTACGATCATTGATGATGATAGCGAACTTGATGCACAGTATTTAGTCAAAGAAGGGCATAAAAGAGATCTCGCTTTTTTACATTTCAGTCATTTCCGCGCTGCGTTATGGTTATCGATTGCCAAAGCCCGATGGAAGTGTAAAAAGTTCTGTAACTTGAATCGTAGAATCAAAGTATTGATCAAGAGTAGTAAAGGCTTCTCTTCACTTGAGCGATTGTTACAGGATTACTATGTTTCACGGTCCAATGAAACACTCTCACTAAATGAAACCATGTGGTTGTATTTGATTTCACTCCACTGCATTTCGTACACACGTCAAAAAAACTTAGATGACGGTCGTTCCTACGCGTTTTATCGGGAAGAAAATCCTAATATTATTGAAGCGATCCATCGTTTTCTAACGACTGTTTTTCCAGAAAAAATGATCGAAGATGGTTCATTAGAAAAAATGGAAGCTTTCTTGGTCAATGTTCGTTTACTTTCTAAAATGAGTCATACATACGAATTACATTCGCCCACGATGATGACGCAAATGAAAGAGCGTCATCCGGAGATCTACCAAGTATGGTATGAAAAACTAACTACGCTAAAAAACAATCCTCTTTTCGGGTTTGTTCATATCGACTATATCGCAGCAGCGTTGACGACGTTTCATGCGTCACTTTTATTAAAACAATCACATCGTCCTTTACGTATCTTATTTACGATCCAAGGACCGCCATCTTTAGATGATTACATCCTGAATGAAATCGAAGCGCTTTTTATGCAACGTTCAACGGTCGAATTTCAAATCGAACAGGCGGTAACGAAAGAATCAATTGAAACGTATCAAGCCGATCTAGTGGTTTGCAATTATGATCTGCATTTGATTGATGAACATACTTGCCAAATCCATCGGATATCGAATATCCCGACGATTGCCGATTGGCGCCTTTTGATGGAGACGATCACTTATTTGTCTCTTCCTAATTATTTAGAAAGCGAATAAAAAAAGTACGATTCATTGGTATATACCCACTATTACAAAAAAGAGTGTCCCGCTTATTGATTGCAGGTCACTCTTTTTGTTATCGTATTCGTCTTATTCGACATCAAAGTTTAGGAAGATTTTTTCTTTTTTTCTTTCTGCTATCTGTAACGCTTGACGATAGTCAGAAATTGGGTAAATAGGTGCTGTATTTAGTAGATTCAATTGTTTTTGTTCAACCAACTGGAATAATCGTTGAAAAATTTGCTGCCACTCTTCATTTGAGACCGAATCCGCCCAATGCCTTAAATGATAAACTTTAACTTTGATCGGTAATGTATGGATAAACGACCAATCGACCTGGTGACCAGATAGCAATCCGATGGCAATGAACTTCCCATAAGGATGGATCGCTCGTGCCAAGATTTCACCACTTTTCCCACCGACTTGATCGATAGCTGCACGAACACCCTTACCATTCGTATGGGTCAAAATTTGATGCAATGCTGTTTCTTCATCCCAAAGCACGACCAAATCAGCCCCCAATTTAGTCAACTCTTCTTGATATTTTTCATGGCGGACGATTGCAATGACTTTAAAGGATAGGATTCTGCTGAGCTGGATAAAGATTCTGCTAATCGAAGAATTACCTGCATTGATCAAAAGATAGTCATCATGATTCAACTTTAACTCTTTGGTGCAGATCAGCCAAGCTGTCACAGGATTGATATACATTTGAGCAGCAGTCAAACGATCAATCGAGCGAGGAACAACAATTAAGTCATTTTTTGACGATGTGTGATACGTTTGCCAAGTACCCGCGGCTCGTAATGGCAAGACTTGTTGTCCTATCATCGCTTCATCCCGTGGATCGGTCACTTGAACGATTTCGCCAACACCTTCATAACCAGCGATCTGTGGTAGGTTGATGCGATGCGCATAGGCGCCATGGATTGGAATCAAATCAGAAGGATTGATTGGAGCGATCAGCATTTTGACCAAGACTTCTCCTGGTCTCAAAGCAAGTGGGTATTCTTCCATCTGGACTACCTCATGGGGCAGGCCAAATTCGCGGTAAGTCAAACAGCGATTTTTCATATTTTACTCCTTTAACGATCTTTAGCTTCTTTTAACAAGTGTATCATTTACTCGCGATAAAAAGAAGGAGAAGTGACGAATGTCGCTCCTCCTAACTTCTCCATTTCTTAAAATGATTCCTGTCAAAATCAATCTGACATCAATCAGCTGCTACGACCGTGACTTTGACTGTTTTTTCCCCATGACCATACTGATTTCCCATAAGTGTCACTTCATATTCTCCAGGAATAGGCAAAACATTTGTTTCTTTGATTACTGCGCCTTTTACGACTTTGCCATCACTATAGACTGTTCGTGCATTGGTCGCTTTGACGATCGATGCTTCATCTATTTCATCGACTGTAATCACAGCGTCTTCTGCTAGAAATGTGTATCCTTCTGTCAGATTCTCAGAACGAACGATCACCTGGACCGTTTTCTCGATATCCCCTTTATCGATACCGATCGTTACTTCATAGTAACCAACTTCGTCTTTGACTGTAGATGCTTTGATGATTGGTTTTGCTTCGACTGGTTGACCAGACAAATCTGTCACAGTGGCCCCGACTGCCGCTAAGATTGTCTGATCATCCGTATGTCCAACTGTCACAGCTGCATCCCATGCATTTAAAAGATATTCCTGTTGCGGTAGAGATTCACCCACCACTTTGATTTTCACTGTTTTTTCCACACGATCCTCTTGTGCGATACCGATCGTCACTTCATATTCTCCAGAAATATCTTGGACTGTACTGCTTTTGATGATTGGCTCGATTTGCTTCCCTAATGTCTGGTTGAATACAAAAGCATTTGTTGCTATAAGAAGAGAGTTATCATCAATTTGACCAACTGATACTTCGGCATCGTCTGCTAACAATAAGTAATCAGAACTCGGCTGTTCAATTTCAGCGCCTTCAACTGTCACATTGACCGTCTTTTCGACAGAAGTATCTTGGCTGATACCTAAAGTCACTTGGTAAACGCCAGCTTCGTCTTTGATCGTTGAATTTTTGACAATAACAGATACCTCTCGCCCTTGACTATCATATGCGACTGCTTTTGTTGCTTCGATGATGGAACGGTCATCTGTTCGTCCAACCGTAGTAAATCCATCATTGGCGTAAAGTTCATAGGACAGTTCTGGTTCGGTCGTGCTCTCACCGATGACTGTTACTTGGATCGTCTGCTCAATCGATTGATCTTTATCGACCGCGATCGTTGCTTCATAAACCCCCGCTTTATTCTCAACAGTAGATGATTTGATGATTGGATGAGCTTCGTAAGATAAGAACCCGTTTTGATCCACGACCTCAGCACCACTCGTCCAAAGAATTACTGCTTCATCCGTTTGTCCAACTTGTAGAGTGAGTTGTGTTTCCTTTACTTTCAATCGATACTTGGATTGATTCCCTGGATCTTGTACAGTGATCTTCACCGTTTTTTCGACAGAAGCATCTTGGGCGACCCCAAATGTGATTTCATACTCTCCAGGCTTGTCTTGGACGGTCGACTGTTTAACGATCACTCTTCCAATTTTTCCTGTTGTACCATCAATGGCAAAAGCTCCTGTTGCCTCGATCAACGATTGTTCATCGGTTTGACCAACATTGACTGTCGCATCTTCAGCAAGCAATTGGAAATCATAGATACCTGTTGTTCCACCATTATCTTGCATGACAGTGACAGTGATCGTTTTTTCAAGACTTAGATCTTTATCCACAGAAATCGTTGCCTGATAGACTCCCGGAATATCTTGGACAGTAGATGACTTGATCTCTGCTTTTGCATCTGCTGGTTCGCCGCGATGATTCGTGATCGTTACGTTTGCTGCTGCAATGATCGATGCATCATCTGTTTGGCCCACCATGACATAAGCATC
This sequence comes from Enterococcus sp. DIV1298c, assembly GCF_017316315.1. Taxonomy (NCBI): domain Bacteria; kingdom Bacillati; phylum Bacillota; class Bacilli; order Lactobacillales; family Enterococcaceae; genus Enterococcus; species Enterococcus sp. DIV1298c. The sequence goes on from NZ_JAFLWG010000040.1 coordinate 4,828, forward strand.
TTGCGCACTGAATGTGTAATTTTCTTTATCTGTGACAGTGACTTTGATCGTTCGTTCCACACGAGCATCTTCATTGATTCCTAGGGTCATCTCGTATTCACCTACTTGATTTTCAACGGTAGAGTTTTTTACGATAACCTCGAATCTTTCACCTTTTTCGTTTCGTGCATAGGCACCTGCAGATTTCAAGATGAAATCTGTATCCGTCTGACCAACTAAGACCGTCACATTATCTGCTATAATCGAATATTTTGTTTCTTCTTTATCCGTCAAAACTGTGACTTTTACGGTTTTCTCCACACTGGCATCTTCTTTTAGGCCAATGGTCAGTTTGTATACCCCCGGTTTTGCTTCAACGTTTGTTTCTATGACATAAGGTGTAAAACCACTTAATGGTTCCCCCTCTTCATCAATGACTTTCGCATCTGCGGCAATCAAGAGTGACATATGATCTGTTTTTTCAGGCAAAACAATCGCATCTTTTACAACTAACTCATACTTTTGTTCTAAGCTATTGATTTGTTCTTGGGCGGAAGTGATCGAGTTTAGTAATGAGTTGTTTAGTTCACTCGTACTTACCGGATCTGCCTCCTTATGTTTTTCTACTGATAACATGGTTGCTGACACATTGGAAAATGGTACCATCATCGTCGACACAGAAAGTCCGAGCAACATCAACTGACACATTGTTTTCCTTTTTTTCATAATGTAGATCATCCTCCTAAAAATTTAACGCAACAATTTCTATGTATAGATATTTTATCTAATCATAGCCCCCTCATATTGGCGCTTTCTACAAAGAAATAACAAGTATCATTTCTTTACACCAAAATAATAACATCTATTATCGTCTGTATTGTGCTTTTTATTTCCAATTACAGAAATAAATTAACACTATAAAATAAAAAATCCTCATCTTTATTTCACGTTATAAAAAGAACATCAGATTATTAGAATTCTTTCAGTATCTTAAATTTTCTTACTGATTAAAAAAAACAAATTGAACGTTCTCGCATAAGGAAATACGACTTGGACATTACGGATCGTTCGTTTGATGATATACTTGATAAATGAAACCCTTACCAACTATTCACAACAAGCAGTTGAAGGAGGTCCACACTTATGGATACAGCCTATCTATTAAAAAGAAAAATCGTCCAACAAGAACCTATTGATGAGCCAATGAGCTACCTTGAACAGTCTTCGATCGTCAAAAAGTATGAACAACAAGAAAATCTATCTGCCTTAGGAAAGATTTTTGCTTTGATCGGTTTGGCGGAAATTCCTTACGCAAACCAATTGCCAGTTACTCAGTCACTGATCCAATACGTTGATGACCATCTTGCGACAACTGATGGCTTTTCCTATACTGGCAAAGCAGAAGATATCGTCCCTTGTTACAATGCAATGCTACTGGAAGCTTATGTTCGTCTGGGGTTAGGACAGACACCTGCGGCACAGCGAGCGTTGATGTGGATCAAACACTACCAACTATTTGAACGAAACCAAACAACGACTTGGACAGGACGGGGGATTTGTCAACATGGTGGTTGTTTGAGAAAAACACCTTGCTACATCGGTATCGGGAAGAGTGTTCGTGCATTGATCACTTACCAGAAAGTAGTTGATCCAGCTGACCTTAAAGTCAATCAGATGATCGATGAAGGTATAGCCTATATGCAAAAACACCAATGGTTCAAACGGTTATCAAATGAGCAACCCATCTCTGCGCATATTACAGAAAATATGTTTCCACAAGGCTATGTTTTGTCTCTGACAGATCTTGTCTACATTGCTTCTCATCGCAAAGAACTCGATAAAGAGGCATTAAAACCACTGATCGAGTTACTCAAAATGAAACAAACAAAAACAAACGGTTGGAAAAACGAATATATCTATCGCTATAACGGCTATCAACCGTTTAGTTCCCGCCGACAAGATTGTCCGTGGATCACCGAAATAATTTTACAATTTCTGCAATCGAACTCGGAAATACCTTTTTAAAAGAATGGTCGATATATAACAAACGAACGAAATATAAGATTTTTTATCGTTATTAAAAAACGAACGTTCTACATGCTCAACATATCACTAAACACTATAAATCAAGCTTTTTTTGATAAAAACTCCTTATTTTTGAATTTTAACTAAAAAAAATATTTTGTTATGATACTATTATCAGTTTTAAAAATAACAAAAAAATGGTATTATTTGGTTATAAAGATGATAGAGGAGTGAATGACGTTGGTCCAATTAAGTAAGTTTTTATTTTGGTTTCCTTTTAGCATTGCCGCGCTAGCATTCTTTTATTTCTTTAAAATAACTAAGCGCACCTTTTTGATTTTTTTAGCTGCGTGCCCTGTGATTTACTTTATCGTAAAAATCATGGCGTATTACTTTTATGATTCTGTGCGGGTGTTTCTTTATTATGAAATCGGCCTACTGATGTCTGTGATTTTTTTCATCAGTGTGCTGTACTATTTCTATAAGAAACGCTAATTAACAAAAAAGAGATTGTGATCCCTATGCTAAGACTCGTGTTAACATAAGGATCACAACCCCTTTTGATTATTCTTCTTTTTTCTTCTTACGTATGAATAGAAAATAGATCAGCAAGAGAATGATTATTCCAAGTAACACACCGACAACTACATATACCCAAGTTGGGATCGATTGTTGATTGACTTCAGTAATCGCTACCTTATTCACTTCTTTCGCTTCATTTTCACTGATCGTAAACTCGCGATCAAATTCCCACTCATTGTCTTTTGCATCAGCGACTGTCAAATGCAAAGAATAATCCCCTGCTTCTAAACGTTCATTGTCCCAGTCGATTGCAAATCGATACGTTGATAAGGGGGCCATTTGCATATCTTTGTCGTAGGATACTTCTTTTACTGTTTCCCCCGCTGCATTTTTCACTTCAGCATTATATTTCAAATGACCGATTGCATCCATTGTTGGATTCTTCAACGTTGCTACAACACTTGTTTTTCCAAATGAAATCGCTGGTTCGATGTCTTCCAGTTCAAGCTTTCTTTGTACTTCATTCTCATTATTCGTTAGTTTCAATCCTAAAACATAGCCATAATTATTGACGATTTGACCCTCTTGTTCAGCTTGTCCCTCTTTCATGACATGGATCGCTGACAAGATTTGACCGTCGAATTCTTTTTCAGGCATTGTGAGATCTATACTCACTTCTTGTGACTTGCCACCCGCTAAAGTGATACTCTCCGGCACTTTAGCGATCTTGCTTATTTGAAATTCCTCTGGTATCTCTTGATTATCCGCTGGTTGCGTGTAATCAATAAACCCTTGGTCATTCGTGTACGCTTGATTTACTGAGATTTTATAAGTCGACTCTTCATTCGATGTATTCTCTATAAGAAACTTGATTGTTTGTTTTTGACCAGGTTCTAAACGTAGATCAAAATAAGTTAATTTTTTATCGACTTGATTATCGGGAATAATTGCTTTGATATGAAAGCCTACTTCTGCATCCGTCTCTGTTTCTGCCTCAGCGACTAAGGGAAAGCAAAAAGCAAACAAGAAACAAATGACTAAACTAATTTTTCTCATCACTACACCTCATTTATCGATTCGTTTCCTTTCTTCACATGATCTTTTTATGCGAAAAAAACGGATAGAAAGAATTGAAGCAATCGACAAAAGCGATTGCTTCAACCTTCGCTCACAATCAGACAGATCAAGAAGCATCTACCGTATTGTACAATTGATAATTGATCGTACCGTTCAAGACATTATTTACTTGTAAGACATTGGTTGGATCGGTAAAACCAATCGCGATCGTTGTCACAGGAGTGGTGATTTGCCCAGTATTATTACCAGCATCTGGTGTTGCAGCTGATCGAGCGACAATCCCAGTTGCACCGGTTCCAACTAATTGTGCGCCGTTGATTTGGAATGAATTTACATCAAATGTTGCTGGCGCAGCTGCACGTGTCAATTGGTTGTTGGCAACAGTTGCTCTTACTGACCATCCTTGAGCGATGCTATCATTTGAAACAACGATATTTCCAGGCGTACCGATCGTTCCTGTACTAAGAGAGTACGTGCTATTTTCAATTTCCGTTTCAAACGCATAACTTGCTGGAACGGCATCGAGTCTTAAATCCCCTGAAGTAGCATCGGTGATCGTCACTGTCGTTGGGGTATTCCCAGTTTGTCCAGGGACTTCTGCTGCGAATGTGGCTACTCCTCCAATATTTACTAAAATCAACCCTGCGAATACTGCACTTAATGTTTTTGTTTTATAATTCATTTTTATTCCTCCTTGATTTTCAATTAATCTACATCGGCAACCACATTTACGAGGTTGACCGTCTGTATCGCTTTATAGGTTCCACTTGGGCTATTGGCAGGAACGTGTAACAAGATATTTTCTTTTGGGATGACCAATCGATACGTTTGTTTCGTTCCTTGGTTTACTTTGACGAGCTCTTGCGTTTCGCCATTACCGATATCCTCAATATCATTAACTTGATAATCGGTTGGCCCTTCCGCAGTCAAACGGCCATTTTTCATGGAGAGCTTTGCTGCATATTCCTGCTCATTTTTAAAAGCAGATAATGAATAGTCGAGTTTCCAACCATTTTTCCCACTACGATTATCCACCACTTCGATCACTAGATCACGGTCAGCCTGGCGTTCAATGTCCGTTTGTTGGACTGGGTAACGATTAAAGGTTGGCGGTATAACTTCGTTTAGATAAATTTCTGGTTCAATGATTTGAACCTTTATGGCTGATTTTTTCTCTCCATCAACAGACGAGGCTCGAATCCTGGGAGGTGAAGCAAATACCAGGAGTAAGGCAAATAAAAGCAGCCATTTGATTTTACGCTTCATTTCTTCTGCCTCCTTGAAAGATACATCAAGCCAACAAAACCAATGAGGAGTGTCCCAAGGAAAGCAGACGTTCCATACAATAAACTACCTGTTTTAGGAAGCATTCCACCAATTTGCGAGATGGCATTACCTGATCCATCATTTCCTGTGGGCGCCACTTCGTCTTTTTCATATAATTCAAACTGGATTTCTTGCTGATCCGATGCAACGACCTCATCTGCAAATACAGGAACCGTCCGCATAAAGCCAGTTAACAGAACAAAACTCAGCAGTAACAAAAGAGTTGTAGTTATTCGGTGCATCTCATCGCCTCCTTATTCGATCGTAGCGGTGTTATAAAGCTTCCAATTGGCTGTCGCTCGTCCACTATAGTCTCCGACAGATAGGAGATTTGGACTATTCAGTAAAATACCTGTATTTTCATCCATACTCATCGTGTATTCATAACCACTAGGTGCCACACCGCGAGAATCGAACACTTTGATAGGCGATGTGCTTAATTTTTGTGCTTCACTCGTTGGACTAGTTTTCCAGACGAAAGAGAACGGCGCGTTCGTCCCACTCACAATGGAAAGACCGATCGACCAATCTTTCGTTGTTCGTGGATCTCTCGAATCCCATACTTTCAAATCCATCTGATTCCCCGCATCACGAGCCAGTATGCCTTTACTTTGCCGAACGGTTCGACTCGTCCATTTTAAATTAGTTGGTACTTTATCAAGTCTTAATTCTCCAGTGTAAGTAACTGTTAGATTCAATGAAGCCGCTGGTTCCTCTGGTTTCGTCAGTTTCCCTGAAGAGTAAACTTCGATCACGAAACGGTTGTCACCATAATCAAAATATTTTGTAGGAATCGTTAATTGTGTATTTGCGTTAAATCCTGTTGAACCGTTCGTCGTGACATCGGCTATTGGCACATCCGTTAAATAACTCGTTCCTTTTCTCACTTTGAAACTCAATCGATCGCCGACATCTAAATCTTTCCAATAAAATGTTCTTTTGTACCCAGGATCGCGATTCGCAGAGATATCCAACGTCTCACTAAAATTGGTCACCGTATTGACATTTTCCCATGACAGAGTGGTAAACTGATCCGTTTTTTTAACCCAGTAATACACGGTATCGCCATAGTAGGTGACGTTCGTTGTGTCGTTGGGGGTCGTTCCCACTGGATTTGCTAAGACTGAACTTCCGTAACTAGTTAGTGCATCCGCTGACAATGTTCTTGTTGGTGCTGAATAACTCAGTGTCGCTGAATCTCCGGGATTGAGATTGATCGCGTTATTGGCTATCGTCGTGACCACTGTGATCACGCCAGTCGTTGCGTTATTTGTCACGACTGTTGCTAAATTTGCTGGGGCAATCGTTGACGTCACCCCTGCGGCAGTCGTTTTCGTGATCGTCGGTGTGACTGTCGCATTTGTTGCCAAATTGATTGCTTTCGCATCAAGCACCGTCGTCCACCTCGTAGTATTCAAGGCGGCTTCGCCTGTATTTACCTTGATCGTTGATTGGATCTTAGCTGGCTGCTCACTCATCAAATATTTACTTTTACTTGTATCTGTACTTGGAACAGTCACAGATGTATTGGCGTTGTCCAATACATTACTCGTCACTGTCGCGCCTATCGGTATCGGCGGTTGTGTAAAAGCAAAACGAACTTGTCCTGATACGCTACCGTTGGCTGCAGTAAATCCCCAGTAGGCTCGATTGTTGTTGGTTGCTAACTGCAATTCCGAGTTCAGCTCTCCCCAAGGTATCGTTGTGTCAGCAGTTTTTGCTCCATTGACAGGATTTCTAAATGAATACGTAAAGTTCCGTGTGGTGCTATTAAAGCTATAATTGAACTCGTACCATGTTCCATCTTGGACATTGGTACTGACAGCTCCATTAAGTGGGATCAAGCTGTTGTGTTTGATCCGTCCGGGATTGGCGAGGGTCAAAGTGAACCAATCATTTGCTCCTAAATCACCATTCACTGCATTGATCGGTTGATACGTTCGGCTTAGGTTACCTGGAAAGGTATAAGCCATATGCGGCGTATTTCCAGCAGGAATCTGTGCATCATAGCGTGCTCTACCAGTTACTGCTTCATTAGCAAATAAATCAAATTCAACCGCAAATGAATTACGAATCGCGGTCGTTTCTGGCGTACGTGGTGATAATCCCTCATAGTATCCGCCAGTTGCTCCGTAGACGCCCAAGTTTTGTCCGTCTACACCGACTGCTCGAGAATTCGTGATCGCTGTTGTCTTTCTTGCATCATTATGCATGACAAACGCCACGCCATCTGCCTGCTGTGTGCCAAAATTGACGTAGACCCGTTGTGAAAATGATTTCGTGAAATCTAAGCGATACGCGTCATTTGACCAAATCGACGTCCAGTTATTACTCCCCGAAAGAGAGATTTGTGAAAATGGTTTTCCGCCATTGTCATTCGTATTCGTGACATTTGAAACGACAGCCCCACCATTTGGTGCAGCAAAAGCGCCACTGATAGGCATAGCTCCCGGCGGTACGTATTGAGAACCAGTACCGGTCGCACGAGCTAAAGCTGCTCTTGCAAAAGATTGCCGTTCCGAAGAAGTCTCGGGTTGCTCTTCCTCTGCTTGTGATTCACTTACAGCTGTTTGCGACTCTTCATTTACTTGACTCTCTTCAGTTGGTTTACTTTCTTGCGTGCTACTACTCGTGGTTTCCGTTTGGTCAGTTTCGGTATCATTTGATTCGGTGTCAGCTTCCTGTTGAGCTAACTGAAATAGTTGTCCTTCTTGCGGTGTCAAGTCCTTAAAGGATTGATCTATGGTCTTATACTTGATAAACAGTCGTAAAGGTTCAGCCGTCTTTGTAAAGTACAGCGAAGCAACTTGATCTTCTGTGAGTAACTGCTTTTCCGACAATGGTGCTTCACCTACGAAAAGCGGCATCCTCGTTCCTTTTTCATCAAGGAGAGTAACCTCAAATTGCAACGTTTCTGGTACACTTTTTTCTACGCGAAACTGTATACCTTTAGTTGTCTCTTCAAGATAAAGTGCGACTTCTTCATTTTGCGCTAACGGTTTCGTGGAGTAACTTTGTTCCGTATCCGCGAAAGTAGGGGAGTAAACGCCTCCAAATATGAATAAGAAAAAAAGCACTAACGATGTACAAAAAAGCCTCGAAATCCTCTTTTGGTTTTTCAGTATTTCCATAAAGTTTCCTCCTTTATCCAAACAACTTTCGCTTAGATGACGAAGACTGTCAGACAGTCATCATTTTTTATCGCAAAATTCCATCAACAGCATTTGATTGATAAGCATTTCTAATAAAATATTAACAAAGGTAAGCCAGGTCAAAAACTGTTATGTAGAAATAAAGGGGAGACTATTTTTTTAGGTAAAAATATGTAAATAGAATACTTGATTTAATAAACTTATGATTACAACAGAAGGATAACACACTTTATTTTTGAATTGTATTTTTATGCTTATAACGTGATGTAAATCGATAATATTTGCATAATATACAAGGAAAAGCTCATTCTCAAAAAAATTTATTCAAGTATCCTCAAAAATAAATTGAATAAATGTTCTAGTTCCGCATCATGCCGAGAACAAAAACATCGATCATCTATTATTTTGATCCATCAAAAAAACCACTAGAAAGACTAAATGAATGAGTCAATTCTAGTGGTTCAATTATTTATTTCAATGTAAATGCCAGACACCTACGTTTTTTTCTAGTTCAACGGACTTTTTTCTTCAATCGTTAAACTATTTGATTACAATATCTTCTAGATCAACTAAGCGAGCCCATGTTTGGATTTGCTCTGTAGTGAGGTTCAATGACACGACGGTATGGTGGCCACCACCTGTTCGGATCCACGCACCTACGCCCTCGTGGAAATTCGGTTTGACTTTCCATAGTACTCGTGCGACTGGCAGATGTGGCGCTTCTTCCGTTGGTTCGAATGCTTCAACCTCGTTGATCAATAATTTGTAATGTGTGCCAAAATCCGCCATAGACACTACCACGCCATCGCCGGCTTTACCATCAAAGACAAGACGAGCCGGATCTTCTCGGTCACCCATTGATAATGGTGAAACAACGATTTTTGGTCGATTGACTGCCAACGTAGGATCAACTTCCATCATATGTGATTGTAGGATCGCTTCTTTTCCAGGCGTCAATTCATACGTATAGTCCTCCATGAACCCTGTATTTTCATTTTGAGCCATGATTTTTAGTAAACGATCTAAAGCGGCTGTTTTCCAATCGCCTTCTCCAGCAAATCCATACCCTTCTGCCATCAATCGTTGAACAGCTAAACCAGGCAATTGCTGCATACCGTAAAGGTCTTCAAAGTTGGTTGTAAAGGCATTGTAATTGCCCGCTTCCAAGAAACGTCTGATGCCGATTTCTTGTTTCGCTTGCACTTTGACATGCGCTTCCCATGTCTCATTGTCATAATCAGCATAATCAAATTCATAAAGCTTTTTGTATTCTTCAAATAATGTCTCGACCTCTTCATCAGTGACCGCATCAATCACTTGGACCAAGTCACCGATCCCATAATAATCGACTACCCAGCCAAATTGGATCTGCGCTTCTACTTTGTCTCCTTCAGTCACAGCCACGTTACGCATATTGTCACCAAAACGAGCAACCTTGATCGAAAAGCTTTCATTATAAGCCACAGCCACATTCATCCAATCCGAGATTTGTCGTTGAACATCTTCAGATTGCCAGTGACCTACTACGATCTCATTTTTCTTATTGAGGCGCGCATTGATAAACCCATATTCCCGATCCCCATGTGCCGCTTGATTCAAGTTCATAAAATCCATGTCGATGGTTTCCCATGGAATACTTTCATTAAATTGAGTAGCTAAATGTAACAGTGGTTTTTGTAATAGTTGAGTACCACGAATCCACATTTTTGCTGGGGAGAACGTGTGCATCCAAGTGATCACACCCGCTACTTGCTCTTGGTAATTTGCTTCTTTCATGATCGAAGTGATCGTGTCCGCAGTCACTGCTAATTCTTTTAGTATGATCGGGTAAGGTAACGTTTGTTGATCATTCAGTGCAGTGACGATCGTCTCCGCATTCTTTTTGACCTGCGCTAACGCTTCTTCTCCGTAGAGATGTTGTGACCCTACGACAAACCAAAATTCTTTTTTACTGATCGATAACATACTTTTTACTCCTCTGCTTTTTTATTTATTTTTTTGCCCATAATATGCATCTTTACCGTGTTTCCGTAAATAATGTTTATCCAATATTCGTTGTGGCAAAGCTTCTGAAAAACTATTCAGCTGGCGAGTAAACAAGTTCATTTTTGCCACTTCATCTAAGACCACTGCATTCATCACCGCTTGAGAGGCATCTTTGCCCCAAGTAAACGGTCCGTGACCATGTAATAAAACGCCTGGGATCGCCATGATGTCGATGTTTCGCTGTTCAAATGTTTCAATGATCACATTACCGGTTTCGTGTTCATAGCCAGCATCGATTTCGGCTTGCGTTAAAAATCTGGCACAAGGAACACTTCCATAAAAAGTATCCGCATGAGTCGTTCCCATTGCCGGTAAATCAATACCTGCTTGCGCCCAAATCGTCGCCCATGTCGAATGAGTATGACAGATGCCACCGATTACAGGAAATTGTTTATAAAGAACTGCGTGGGTCGGTGTATCGGAGGAAGGATTCAATTCACCCTCAATGACTCGATTATCCAAATCGACCACGACCATATCTTCTGCTTTCATTTCTTCATAGCTCACGCCACTAGGCTTGATGACGAAATACCCGGTTTCACGATCAAACGCACTGACATTTCCCCATGTATACTTGATCAATCCTTGTTTTGGTAGAGCCAAATTAGCTTGGTAAACCGATTCTTTCAGACTTTCTAACATTTCTTCACTCCTTCTTCCATTGATACGATGGCAGAGGCTTCAATCGGCAATCCTCTTTCATACAACGCAATAAATCGTTCATACCCCTTTAAATCTGCCTCTGTCGGTTTGATCGTTATGCCTTCACTATTTAAAAATACATGCTGTGCTAAAAATTCTTCCAACGACATCGTTTCTGCTTTTTGAAGATATGCTGCTAATAGGGCAATCCCCCAAGCACCGCCTTCTCCAGCTGTTTCCATGACTGTGACAGGTGCTTCCATCGCTGAAGCTAAAATTGTTTGAGCCGCTTTTGGCGTTTTAAAAATTCCTCCATGGGCAACTAAACGATCGATCGTGATTTTTTCAGATTTAAGGATCTCCATTCCTAGACGCATGGCGCCAAACGCACTAGAAAGATGCATCCGCATAAAATTCGCAAGATCAAACTTGCTATCGGGGCGTCGCACGAACAATGGTCTCCCTTGTTCCATTTTTGTGATATTTTCTCCTGAATGATAACCAAAGCTTAGTAGCCCTCCGCAGTCCACATCCGCCTGTAGCGCTTTCGAAAATAGTGTCTCGTAAATTTGTTGGCTGTCGGTCGTCACGCCAAGACTCTCACTGAATTCTTTGAAGATCTTGACCCATGCGTTGATTTCTGAAGAGCAATTATTTGTATGCACCATCGCCACTGGACTTCCGTCAGGTGTCGTTACTTGGTCGATCTCTGGATGGACATTGACTAGCTCTTTGTCTAATACGATCATCGCAAATGCCGAAGTTCCGGCTGACACGTTCCCTGTGCGTAGTCCAACACTATTCGTCGCCACCATACCAGTACCTGCATCTCCTTCAGGCGGACAAATAGGAATACCTGCTTCCAACTGACGAGATCGATCTAAAAGTCTTGCTCCCTTTTCGGTCAGCGTCCCTGCAACTTCACCAGCCAAACGAATCTCGGGAAGAAGTGTTTCTACAGGTTGTAAGAATCCTTCTGTTTTTGCTAAGCGATCAAAAATCGCAAGCTTTTCTGCATCATACCTTTTCGTTTGAGGATCGATTGGAAACATCCCTGAGGCATCTCCAACACCTAATACTTTTTGTCCGGTCAACTGCCAGTGGATATATCCCGCCAAGGTAGTAAAGTAACTAAGATCATTTACATGAGCTTCTTTATTTAAGATTGCTTGATATAAATGGGCAATGCTCCAACGTTGGGGAATCGTATACTGAAACGCCTGACTTAGTTTTTCTTCCGCCTCTGCGGTGATCGCATTGCGCCACGTACGAAACGGTACAAGTAATTCATCCTCTTGGTCGAATGCCAAGTAACCATGCATCATTGCACTAAAACCGATCGCACCGATCGTGGTCAAAGGTGTGTCATACTCCTCGGATACAACTGCGGCTAGTTTCTGATAGCTCGTTTGTAACCCCTTCCAAATCTCATCAAGCGAATAGGTCCAAATCCCATTTTCCAACTGATTCTCCCAGTCATAGCTACCAGCTGCGATCGGTTCATAGTTGTGATCGATCAGTACTGCTTTGATTCTGGTCGAACCTAACTCGATACCCAGTGCCGTTTGCCCAGTCTGAATCGCTTCTTTTCGTTTCAACCTAGTTTCTTTTGTTTCGATTTCAAACGCCCCCTTGGACTCTCTATATGATACCCACAGTATAAAACTTTTTGTACGTACATGTCAATAGTTTTAACGTTATTTGTTCGTACAGAAATATGATTTTTTGTTTATTTATTATGCTTGTTTATTTCATTCATTACATACAAAAAAAGGCAAAGAGAGAAGATTTTTCCCTCTTTACCTTTTTGAAAGATCGAATCGTCCGTACTCAAAACGTTACGATGTTCTAACTGAATAATTTCAGTCCATTCGGTCTGATCTCAGTTTCCGTCAGTAACATTCACTCATTTGTTGAAGCTACCGAATCTCTGATCACCAAGCGAGGCTCATAGACGATATCTTCTCCTTGGTTGCCAGTTTGAATCGTGTGGATGATCCATTCCGCGGCATCTTTCCCCATTTGTTCTTTGGGATGAGCTAAAGTCGTCAGCTTCACTGGTCCTACCTGACTTAAAGAAGAATCATCATTACCGATGATCGACAGTTGTTGTGGCACTTGATAACCGCTAGTGATCACTTCATCGAGCAATTGACTGGCAACTTGATCATTGTAACAAATGAGACCGGTACAAGCTGATTCCTTTAGCTGTTCAAGCACTTTTTCACCGATTTCCCCACGAGAATCTGTCGTGTAGGTAATAATATCTTCTGGTGAAAATTGGACACCATTTGCTTCACACGCTTGAATAAATCCCTTCATTCGATACTTTCCTTGTAAATCATCGATTTTCGTCACAAATAGCAACCGTTGATGACCTTGTTGGATCAAATACTCTGTCGCTTTAAAGCCAACTTTTACATCGTCAACACAAATAGATGCCACCGCTAATTCCTCATACACTGCATTGATCATGACCATTGGAATGCCTTGCTCTCTCAAACGGACATATAAGGCTAAGTTGGGATTGTACTCATTACTTTTTGTTGGCTCTACAATCAAGCCATCCACACCAAACTGAAGCATTTTTTCCAAGCAGTTTTTTTCTTGCTGATGATCATTATTCGTACTTGCCAGCAAAAGTGAATATCCTTGCTCACTCAGCGTTTTTTCGATTCCTCGAATGATCGACGGGAAAATATAATCCGATAGATAAGTCGTGATCACACCAATCGTTTTTTGTTTTTTTCTACTTTCCGATACTTTTTTATACGCATCGTCAACGTAAGTACCTGAACCTTTCTCTTTACGCAGATACCCTTCATTGACTAGTATCGCAATGGCTTGTCTTACCGTGTGACGGCTTACTTGGTACTCTTTTTGTAGTTGGAGTTCAGGCGTTATCGGCTCATTTAGTTTAAAAATCTGTGCAATAATCTTCTCTTTTATTTCATCCGCGATCATTTGATATTTTGTCTTTTCCATGGTTGCTTTGCCAATCCTTTCGACCCGACATAAGTTGTCCGAACAATTATTTTATCCTATTGTAGCACAACTTGTTTGGGAAAGGATCATTGACACGGAAAAAACATCCATAGTTTGCTTTTACTGTTACTGAAATCACGCTTGAAAAAAATTTTCTGTCTTTCTTCACAACAGATTTTTCCAAACCTACTTTCAAAAAAATTTTAAGATATCTGCTAAAACTGCTTCGCCATCAAATGTTTCATAATCTTCTTTACGGATCAATTTGTACGGAACAGCTTTCACCGTTAGAAAGTCTTTTAATCGTGCCACTTCATATTCAGATTGTGGTCCGATCATCAAACCGTCAATGTGTTGATTTTGGATTGCTTGCTCTGCCACGATTGCTGGAGCAGAATATACATGAAGAGGTATCCCTTCTTCATCTGCTGCCTTTTGGATATTTTTAACTAACAATCCTGAGGTGATCCCGGCAGTACAAATCAATAATATTCGTTTTTCCTCTGTTGTTTTCATCTACTCGCCACCTTAAGAGATCTTGCGTTTTTTATTGTAAATATCCAATACGACTGCTAGCAATAGAATCAATCCTTTGATTGCCTGTTGCCAGTCTACGCCGACACCCATGATCGACATCCCATTGTTCAATACACCCATGACTAAGCCACCGACGATCGCTCCAGTGATTGTTCCGATTCCTCCTGAAGTAGAAGCCCCGCCGAAGTAGACAGAAGCCATCGCATCTAATTCAAGTGAAGTTCCTGCCTGTGGCGTAGCAGCATTTAAGCGCGCCGCTAAAATCAATCCAGCCAAGGCAGCCATCACACCCATATTCACAAATACCCAAAAAGTGATTTTTTTTGTCTTTATTCCAGATAATTGAGCAGCTTTCAAATTACCACCGGTTGCATAGATTTGTCGCCCAGCAACTGTTCGATTAGTCAAAAAGCCATATACACCAACGATCACTCCTAAAATGATCAAGATCACTGGAAATCCTTGATAAGAGGCAAAAATATAACTAAGTCCTAAGACAAGAACGATCGTCAATGCCGCTTTGATCAAAAATGCGTTCATCGATGGTACGTCAAATAGATTTTCTTTTCTTCTCGCTCTAGCACGCCACTGCGCAAAAACTAAGCTGACTGCCAACACGACACCTAAAATCAAAGTCAAAAGATGCATCCCAGGAATACCAAACACATCTGGCAAGTAGCCTGTTGAGATTTTTTGGAATCCTCCAGGAAATGGCGCTAACGATTGTCCGCCTAACACAACTTGTGTCAGTCCACGAAACATCAATAACCCGGCAAGTGTAACAATAAAAGCTGGAATCCCTACATAAGCGACCCAAAATCCCTGCCATGCCCCAATCACCCCACCGACTAACAAGCATAAAGGAATAGCCAACCAAGGACTGATGTTGTTATTGACCATCAGCATACCAGCCATTGCCCCTACAAATGCCATGACTGAACCGACAGATAGATCGACATATCCTAAAAGAACGACCAGAAGCATTCCCGCAGCTAAAATCAAAATATGGCTGTTTTGTAACACGATGTTCGTTATATTCAGCGGTCTTAAAAAGATGCCGCCAGTCATCAATTGAAAAGCAATCAATAAAGCAACCAAGATAATGACCATACTATACTTACTAAAGATATCTAATATCTTTTCTTTTACATTCCAAGTACTTTTTTCCTTACTTTTTTTCGTGACATTCTCCATTACCCGACTGCCTCCTCTTCTTTTGTCATCAGGTTCATCAATAATTCCTGATTCGCCTCTTCTCGAAGCACTTCCCCTGTCATTTTCCCTTCATTCATCGTATAGATTCGATCACACATCCCGATGATCTCAGGCAACTCAGAAGAAATGATGCAAACACACTTTCCTAAGGCGGCCATTTCTTCGATGATCGTGTAGATTTCATATTTTGCACCAACATCGATCCCACGAGTCGGTTCATCCAGAAATAAAATTTCCGGTTCGGTCATCAACCACTTGGCTAAAACGACTTTTTGTTGATTCCCACCGCTTAAACTACCGACGTTTTGGAACACATTCGTCGCTTTTGTCCGCATCTTTTTACGAAAGTTTTCTGCTTCGATGACTTCTTTTTCTTGATCCAAGATGCCACTTCGACTGATTTTTTTGAGGCTGGCAATCGTTGTATTTTCTCTAATATCCATCAAAAGATTCAATCCTACAGACTTACGATCTTCAGATACATACGCAAGTCCATGCTCGATTGCTTGAGAGACATCTTTGATGACCAATTCTTTTCCATCTTTCAATATCTTGCCACTGATATTGCTCCCATATGACCTTCCAAAAATACTCATGGCAAATTCAGTTCGACCAGCGCCCATCAATCCGGCAATACCTACGATCTCTCCTCTTCGGATCGAAAAATCGATATGATCGTTGACGATTCGGTCAGTTGTCAACGGATGATGTACGGTCCAATCTTTTACTTCAAAATAGACCTCTCCAATCTTGGGATGACGATCAGGATAGCGATTTGTTAAATCCCGACCAACCATGCCTTTTATGATCCGCTCTTCACTGATCGCATCGTTTTCTAATGTTTCGATCGTTTGACCATCTCGCAAGATCGTGATTCGGTCAGCTACTGCTACGATCTCATTTAATTTGTGAGAAATAATGATCGACGTGATCCCTTGATTACGAAACTCCTTGATCAATGCCAAAAGATTGGCACTTTCTTCTTCATTCAGTGCGGCTGTTGGTTCATCTAATATGAGCAAACGAACATTTTTGGAAAAAGCTTTCGCAATCTCCACCAACTGTTGATGTCCCACACCGATTTGTGAGACTAATGTATTCGGATCGACTTTCAGTCCCACTGTTTTTAATAGATTTTCGGTTTTTCGTTCAGTCAGATTCCAATCGATGACACCATGCTTTGTTTGTTCATTTCCTAAAAAGATGTTTTCTTTGATCGACAAATACGGACTCAAGGCTAATTCTTGATGAATGATCACGATCCCCTTTGATTCACTGTCTCTAAGATTTTTGAATTGGCATACCTCACCGTCATAGGTGATCTCTCCCGAATAACTGCCATAAGGATACAAACCACTCAACACATTCATCAAAGTTGATTTTCCTGCACCATTCTCACCACAAAGTGCATGGATCTCGCCTCGTTTGATTCGAAGATTCACATTGTTCAACGCACGAACACCAGAGAATTCTTTAATGATTTCTTTCATTTCTAAAATATAATCTGCCATTTTTTCACTTCCTAATCGAGGTTGTGACAGAAGTCTCAACTCCGAAAAACAAGCGTGAAAATCCGTCAACTGTTCTGCCAATCTCTGGTCCTTCACGCTTTTTTTCTGAAAGAGCTACTTCTAGAACACCGTGTATTCAGTTTCAGGGGTACAAGATGACGAATGCCCCAGAACCTATTTGCTGCTACTGACCTAAATCACTCTCACTGTAATACTCCGTATCGATCAACTCTTGTTTGTAGTTTTCTTTGTCAACAGAAACAGGATTTGCTAAATACGTTGGTACGACCTTCACGCCATTATCGTAGGTCTCTTCATCGTTGACTGGCACTTCCTTGTCATTGTTAAGGGCTTCGATCATTTCTACTGTATTATCAGCTAGTACTCGTGTATCCTTAAAAATCGTTTGCGTTTGCTCTCCTGCAATGATCGATTTCACTCCAGCAATCGTCGCATCTTGCCCAGTAATCACCGGTAGTGGTTTATCACTTGAACCATATCCCACTCCTTTTAAGGAGGAAATGATTCCTAAACTGATTGGATCATAAGGTGATAGAACTGCATCTAATTGTTTATCTGTATAATTTGCACTTAATAAGTTATCCATCCGGGCTTGCGCAGTTGAACCATCCCAACGAAGTGTCGCAATCTGGTTGAACTTCGTTTGTCCTGATGAGACGGTCAATTGTTTGCTGTCGATATATGGTTGAAGGATGGACATGACACCGTTGTAGTTGATCAGTGCATTGTTATCATCTGGTGAACCACCAAATAGCTCGATCGTAAAAGGTCCTGCACCATCTTTCAAACCTAATTTATCTTCGATATAAGAAGCTTGTAATACCCCTACGCCGAAATTATCGAAAGTTGCATAATAATCGACATATTCGGAGTTCATCAATAAACGGTCATACGCAATGACTTTGATATCTGCTTGGTGTGCTTTTTCTAATACATCGGTCAATGCCGATCCATCGATCGAGGCAATGACTAACGTATCGACACCTTTTGTAATCATGTTTTCGATTTGTGCCACTTGATTTTCTACTTTATCTTCTCCATATTGCAAATCCGTCTTGTACCCTTTTTCTTCTAGTTGCTTAACGATATTATCCCCATCAGCGATCCAACGCTCCGCAGATTTTGTCGGCATCGAGATCCCTACAAATCCTTTTTCATCCCCGGCTGCACTTCCATTGCTACATCCGGCTAATGTTGTGACTGAGATCAATAAAAAGACAATTGCAACTAACCAATTTTTCCCAACTCGTTTCATCTTTGTCCCTCCAAAACTTATTTGATGGCTTTATTTTACTCATTATATAAAACGCTTTCATTGATTATCTTTTTATATTTCTATAAATTTACGCGTATAATTTCTTCAATTTTATATTTTTCTTCATTTTCTTTTGACAATTCTTGATTTTCTTACGAAATTGACAAACATGCTAATATGAGAACTGGTAACGCTATATGATATAGATAAAAGGGGAGAATGATATGAAGAACAACAGCTTTTTTATCCTGATTGCTTTTTGCTTATTTTTGACCGGTTGTGCTTTTAATGCAAATGAACCTGCAAAAAAAGAATTAACGATCGGCTTTTCTCAAGCAGGCACCGAGAGTAATTGGCGGAAAGCGCAAAATCAGTCCATCAAAGAAGCACTAGAAAAACAAAATTTTCAAGTCCTTCACCGAAATAGTTACTCTGATCCAAAACAACAGATCCAAGATGTGATGACATTTATCGCCTATCAAGTCGATATGATCGTGTTGTCTCCTATCGAAGAAACAGGCTGGGATTCTGTTTTGGAAGAAGCCAAAGAAGCGAATATCCCAGTCATCATCGTCGATCGTAACATCACAACGGAGAAACAAAATCTCTATTTGACCCATATTGGTTCAAGCTTCAAAGCACAAGGCAGCCGAGCTGGGCTCTATGTAACGAATCATTATCAGCAAAAGTCGCAGGAATCGATCCAAGTATTTGAGATACGTGGTTCAGAAAATACATCTCCTACTCGTTTAAGGTCGGACGGATTTTTAGAAACGATTGGACGTGATCCAAGAATCCATGTCACCCAAGTCATCAGCGGCGACTATATTCGATTGAAAGCCAAGGAACAATTCTCAAAAGCGATTGATGAGGGAAAATTAGACGGGATCGACGTCATTTACTCCCATAACGACGAAATGACATTAGGTGCTTTAGATGCCATGAAAGAAAAGAACCTTGAAAACAACTTCGTGATCGTCAGCATTGATGCGCAAAAAGAAATGATCGACCAATTAAAAAAAGGAAATGTCAATTGCGTCGTGGAATGCAATCCATTTATGGGAGAATTAGTCGCAAATACCGTCAAACGTTACTTCGAAAAGAAAGCGATTCCAGATGATATCTATGTTTCTGACACTGTTTTTTCAGATCAAAATGATTTTTCAACGATCCCGCCACGAGGCTATTAGGAGGAACACATGAAGAAAAATGAAAGCATCAAAGTCCTACTCCAACATACCAGTTGGCTGATGTTATCTTTAGCAATCGCACCTTTGATCATTAGTATTGCACTTTATACGCATTATCTATTTTCCTATGAGAAAAGTATCCATAATATTTCTATCGCCAATCAAATCGCCAGTACCGTCGAAGAAACCATTATCGAAGAGGCTTTGGGACTGACTTATGGACAGATCACTCCTGAAGAATTCCAAGATAGCAACCAAGTCAGTCGCATCAAAGAAGAAATCAGAGATATCAAGATCACCACTCAAAACTCTCAAGAACTGGCAACACTGAATATCGTTTTACGTTCACTGGACAACGTAACCGATTATTTAGATAAAATCATCGAGAACATCCAGCAAAAAAAAGCATTTGCAGAAAATCAAGCGCTGATGCTCCATGTCGAATCGGCGGTCAAACTCGCCCACGATATTTTACAAGACTTTGTTAAAATCGAAATCGATACGGCTTCTGTAAAAAGCGAAGAGGTTCGAAGTTCCTTAGTGATCCTCTCAACGATCGAAGTCATCATTATCGCATTGATTTTCTTATTGACGAGAAGAATCAATACAAAAATGATGTACCAAATCCAACAGCCGATGGATGAAATGGTCAAAATGGCTGATGCTTTAGCAGAAGGACATTTAAATCATCGAATCAAAACGCCACAAAACAATGAGTTGAAAAAACTAAGCAATAGTATGAATGACATGGCTGATAATTTAGTGGTTTTATTAGAGGAAAATGCATTGAAACAATATAACCTTGCCCAAAGCGAAGTCCGAACGCTGCAAGCCCAGATCATCCCCCATTTTATTTATAATAGTCTAGATGCCATTTTAGTTTTAGCAGAAATGGGTGAAATCAAAAAAGTCAAAGAAATGACTTATGCCTTATCTGACTTTTTCCGGATCTCATTAAGCCAAGGAAAAGACTGGATCCCCGTCGAACAGGAAATCAGACATTGCGTCAATTACCTAACGATATTACAGATTCGCTACGGTGATGAGTTATCCTATCGCTTAGACATCGATCCAAAAGTCCAAAATCATACGATCTTAAAAATGATTCTTCAACCATTGATTGAAAATGCGGTCTATCATGGAACAAAACTTGTCCGTCGTCCAGGGAAAATCATCGTAAAAGCGTATATAGATGTAGAAGGATTGATTCATTTTTGGATCATTGATAACGGCAAAGGTATTACAGAAACCAGACTGAAAGAGATCAATCAAGAACTGGCAGATGGTTTAGATACGAATTTCCATAAAGGATATGGCCTCTTTAATGTCAATAAACGTTTGCTTTTGTACTATGGATCCGATGCAAACATTACGATTACTAGCCGGATCGACCATGGAACAGTCGTCCATGTCATCCTTCCTACGAAAGACTTAGAAGGGAATGAAGCAGATGTATAAAATTTTTATCGCAGAAGATGAACATTTGATTCGAGAATCGTTGAAGAGAATGCTCACTGGATTTTCTAACTTCTTACCACTCGGACCGATTGGAGATGCCAGTGATGGCGAACTTGCTTTAGCAATGATTGCCGAACAGAAACCAGATATCTTATTGACGGACATTCGTATGCCTTTCATGAATGGGCTTGAATTAGCAAATGAAGTAAAAAAACTCCTGCCCGATATCCAAATCATCTTTATCAGTGGCTACGATGAATTCACCTATGCAAAAACGGCCATTCAACTTCAAGCAGCCGATTATTTGTTGAAGCCGATCAAGCCTGATGAATTACAAGAAAGTTTAGAACATATCATTCAAAAATTAGAAGCTGATTCATTGTTGAAACAGGCAAAAGAAACAACTAGTTATTCGCTAGAGGTACAAAAAAATTTCTATTTGAATGCCCTATTCAATAATCAGTTATTACTTTCAGAAGCAATTGATGAAGGTCGTAAGCTCGATCGAGAAATCGCAGGGAACAAATTCATGGTCCTTTTGATTGCCAATCATGCAAATAAATTCTTTTCAGATTATGATGTTTTTCATGAAAAGATGGCAGAACTATTTGATAACGACAAACACATGCTCTTCTCTTCCCTCTCTTCCCGTTTTATCAAATTGCTGATCTTTGATCAAAATGAAGAGATACTCCAGAAGAAAGCGAATCAAGTCGCATTGCTCTCCCACAAAACATTGAGTCATACGACAGATGATCTAGTTATCGCAATCGGTCATCCAGTGCAAAGAATCAGTGAAATTGCCCGTAGTTATGAAACAGCAGTCCAATTGCTCAGCTATTTGTCGGTTGATCCTAACCTAAAAATCCTTTCTTATTTGGATTATGAAAAGAAACTCACTAGTTATGGACAAACATTTGACCTAAAAGAATCCATTACATTACTTAGAAAAAGCGAAATTCAACCGTTTATTGAAGAGTTAGTTAAACAGACCGACCAACATGCCGATCCGCTCCTTATTAGACACTTGATCATCAATGAGTTGAACCATCTAGTAAAGATACGTCAAAAACAAAGCAATCAAGTCGTTTCTTTAGACTCACCAGAAGAGACTCCGGCGATCCTTTCAGAAACGCCGCTATTCAAAAAATATCTTGAACAAATGATTCGCTTTTTAAAGGAAATGGTCCTTGAGAATCATATGAGTCAATACAAAGAAGTACTCGAGCAATCGATCGAGTATATTGAAATTCATTATTCTGAACCAGAACTTTCATTAAAAGAAGTCGCCAATCATGTCCATTTAAGCAGCTCACATTTTAGCACGATTTTTTCTCAAGCGCTGGGGCAAACATTTATTGATTATCTTACTGAACAACGATTGAGCATGGCGAAACGACTTTTGCGTGAGACAAATTTAAAACTATCTGCGATTGCTGCCGAAGTCGGCTATAATGATCCAAATTATTTTAGTTCTATTTTTAAACGAAAAGAAACTATTTCTCCTAAGGAATATCGAAAAATGAAACAACAACGCGGGCATCCGCTACAAGAAAATAATTATTTAGTCAACAAATAAGCGATGAACAATAGAAATATTTTTTTCAGTTTACTCTGAAAAAGTTGTTACTTTATTGTCCTAACTACTTGCTATAATTATAGAAATAATAGCAAAAAGAAAGGAATGCGCGTGTGAAAGCAGAACTAAAAAAATTACCCGTGATCATCGTTGGAATCATTAGTATTACTGTGGGACTAAACATGTTTTTACTTCCACATCAAATTGCTTCAGCAGGCGTAGGATCAATTGGATTTCTTTTAGAAACAGCTTTACTGATTGATCGAACATTGATTGTTTGGGCAGTCAATATAGCCATGCTTTGCTTGGCTTTTATCTTTTTGGAAAGAGCAGTCTTTTTTAAAACATTAATAGGTAGTTTGATATTTCCAATCATTTTAGCCTACACACCGACTTTATTGATCACCCAGTTTTTCCCAGTCGCTTTAGTTGTCGGTAGTTTTCTATTTAGTTTAGGGATATTCATTCTATACCAAATCGGTGCATCAAATGGTGGAGTGACCGTTCCTCCATTGATATTCAAAAAATATTTTGGGATTGAACATGCCTTAGGAGTTTTATTGACAAATATCGTGATCATTGTCTTAAATCTTGTGATACTTGGAGTCAGACAAGCTGTGATTTCTGCAATCTCCATTTATCTGATCTCTTTTTTCATGAAAAAGTTATTGCAACTCCAAACGCAATTCTTAGCTATTAAGCCAGTCAAGTTGGCTAATGAAAGTACACCAATTCTAAATAAACAACCAAATGAAAATCTTTCTGAATAAACATTCAAACTAACAACCAGTCAAAATAACCCATAAATCCTAAAATAGTATTTTCCTATTTTTAGAGTTTATGGGTTATTTTTTTGTACATTATTTATATGATCGTAAGGAAATAAAATCATTTCCTCGAAAAATAAAGCGGAATCCATAATCGTACCTTTCATGGATTCCGCCTCATTGAGTCAGCTAGTCTTCTATCTAAATTTTATTTTTTATTTTCTTCTTCTTTTTCCTGTTCTTCCTCTTCTTTGATGACACGTTCGACACGATCTTCATCATTTTGTAAATCACGACGTTTGCGTTTGAAGAGTCCAAAGAATCCCGCAAAAGCAACGAGTATTCCCCCAATGAATTTGCCAAACACGCCTGAAGTTGAACCGGTCTTAGGTAATTGTTTACCTGACGCGTCTTCCGTATCATTTGCCGTTTGCGTGTTAGCTGTTTGATCATTCTTTTGTTCATTGCTAGATGATTCATTGTTGGATCTATTATCACTAACTGCTTGATTTGTTGCGCCTAGATTTTCTGTATCAGTAGTCTCGTCTGGTGTTGCAACACTTGAATTTGTTTCGCCATCATCTGTACTTCTTCCTGCTTCTGATGTCGGTGTATCTGGATTGATTTCACCACCACTAGTGTTAGGATCTATTTCTGGCGTCGTTGTGCCGGGATCTGTGGTTTCATCACCTGTACTTGGATCGACTTCTGGCGTCGTTGTGCCGGGATCTGTGGTTTCGTCTCCTGTACCTGGGTCCACTTCTGGTGTGGTTGTGCCGGGATCTGTGGTTTCGTCTCCTGTACCTGGGTCCACTTCTGG
>NZ_JAFLWG010000041.1:0-62145 GCF_017316315.1 Enterococcus sp. DIV1298c
CTTCAATAAAAAAACTGCATTTTTTTAAAGACAGAGCGAATCGTTAATAAAATAACACGTAATATATCATAAACAAGCTAGTAATATCAATAAATTCAGGAATCATATAATGTTTTAACAACACAAATCAGCAACAGTATTCTTTTTTTAGTTGACACAAAAGGATTTTACTTATATAGTTAGTTACATGAGTAGTTAACTAATCGCGACAATAAAATACTAGGAGGGGCACCAATGAATATAATATATCTAACAAAAAGTTGTAAGGTTCAGCTTGGAGAACAAATGGAAAGTTGGATCGAGTAAAGACTGTAGTAGTTCAAGTACTAAGTAAAGGATTTGGTAGCAACAAAATTACTCAAGCCGATTTTTATCCAGAATGGAGTGACGGTCTGATCGAGCAAAGGTACACTGCCGAATAATCTCAACTAGTGAATCTTCTTTACATCTAGCGGGAAATGTCTTAAAAAGTTCCATCGGTTATAGAAAATACTCTCTTAATAAAATGGATTCGCCATGCGAAAAAACATCTTACTGATCATTTGATTTTTTTATGATTTATGAAGACTTTTATCTTTTTTGATTGATTTATTGCTGACAAAATACTCAGTACATTTAACTTAGGTAAAAAAATCAGAACCTTGTTAATTGGTTAGCTTCACATTATAAAATCGGTTGCCGATTTTTGTTCCTTGTAAATCAAGTTTTCTTGATCATCCGTTTTATGGCTAAATATGATTGAACAAAAGAGAATGAACACTTCTTAATCACCGAACAAAGGCAGCCATAGATACCCGTCATTGTTGCATATTTGTTTTCAGAAATACCACCTCTATTCGACCATGCTTCTTTTGAGTGAAAGAAATCAATACTTTTGAAACTTGCTAACATCATATTCTCTCTTCCTTTCTAACCTATCGACTACTCATTTTAAGAATCTAGCCAAACTAATCGAAAGTTACATAGAATCAAGTATCCTCACTCCTCGATTTCTTTCTATAAACAGAAGGTTCAAATAAATTTGCGAGAGAAAATCATTAAGTCAAACTTTGGTGATTTAGTAAAATTTTGGAATCACTCTTCCGTCTTTCCATCGATTTATCGAGTAAACCATAAAAAAATATCAGAACTTCTACATTACTCGTGAGAAGTTCTGATATTTTTTCTACTATATATATAGATAAAAAATAGTTCTCTATTTAGCAGATTTTCACATCGTTAAAATGGTTTATCAAAGGGGTTAACAGTGGTAATTATTTTTCCACTTCCGCTTATAGCCTGAATTGACAGAGCAATCACAAGCCTGTATAGTTAATTGAATAAGTAGTTAACAGGTGTAGTGAGGTGTAAACATGCAATTTGATTTTTCAGGAGACAAACCGTTATTTCAACAAGTTGCCAATCAAATTTCTGAGGGAATACTTAACAACTCTTATCCAGAAGGCACACAGATTCCTTCAACTACAGAAATCGCCAAAGTTTATCACCTAAACCCAGCAACTGTTCTAAAAGGTATGAACTTATTAGTAGCTGAACATTTGATTGAAAAGAAACGTGGTCTAGGTATGTTTGTTTTGCCTGGTGCACAAGAAAAAATTCGTCAACAGCGAAAAGAAGAATTTTTAAATAAAGAAGTTTCGGATTTGATTATAGAAGCAAAAAAAATCGGTATTAGTGCTGAACAACTAAAAGAGTTAATTGAAAGAGGGTATGATGAATGAGCTTAGTTGTCAAATCCATAAGTAAAAACCAGCAAAATGAAAGCGTTCTAGATAATGTTTCCATTCAATTTGAACAAGGAAAAATCTATGGTTTATTAGGAAGAAATGGTGCTGGAAAAAGCACACTATTGAACATTATCAATAATCGGAGTTTCGCTACATCAGGAGAAATCCTATTAGATGGTACATCTATCTCGGAGAGTGAAGCTTCGTTAAATCATCTATACTTGATGAGCGAAGATAATCTATTCCCCTCTTTTTTTAAAATAAAAGAACTATTTAAAATCACTGAGCGCTTTTATGGGACATTTGATTGGGCGCTTGCTAAAGAAATGCTACATAAATTCGGTTTAAAAGCCGATCAGAGATTCAAGAAGCTATCAACAGGTTACCGCACGATCACAAAATTGATCATCGCCCTATCCGTTCCTTGTGAATATATTTTTCTCGATGAACCCGTTTTAGGTCTGGATGCCACACATCGCGACTTATTTTATTCCTATTTGATCGAAGTTTATCAACAACGATTATGCACGTTCGTGATTTCAACTCATTTGATTGAAGAAATTAAATACTGACCAACGCTCACACGACTGAAAAAGATTTACTTGATTTGCATTACTACGATCAATCTCATTTGATCAAAGATTTCAAAAAACATATCGGCTTCACACCACTCGAATTTGTCCAGCTTTGTAAAGAGATCAAAGCACAACCTTTTGATTAAATGGTACATCGTGAGCGAAGTGAGATGTCGTGTTTTTACAATACAGTCCAAAATCCTCATGCTATAGTGTGTCTATCAAGTGAAGGGAGATGAACTTATGAATACAATCAAATGGCAAGGGTTCTTACTTACGACTGCTGATATCAAGCGATCCAGAGATTTCTATGAAAATGTTTTAGGTCTAGAAGTGATTAGTGCAGTGGAAGACATGATCGAATTTGAAGACGGCTTTACGCTGTATGATAAAGATGCCTATATTAAAATCGTTGCTGGCGATCAAGCAGAAAGAGCTACTGGTAGGCATCTGAAAGTAACATCTCAACCAAACAATTTCCAATTATACTTTGAAGTAGAAAACTTAGAGGATTGGGTGAAAAAAATCACTTCTGATCCAGGAATCGAAGTGATCCATGATGCGTTGGAATATGACTGGGGGCAAAAAGTTTTTCGTTTTTATGATTATGACAAACATATTGTTGAAGTTTCAGAAAGCATCCAGAGTGTCTTCGATCGTCTCTATGCGCAAGGATTGAGCCTTTCAGAAATCGCTGAACGCTTCGGGGACTCAATAGAAACGATTCAAAAGCAGTTTCTGAAACAGTAAACGGTCAAACATTCGAATAAAAGATAACTCAACTAGGCAATCCAATCACTTTATATGCGAGTTGTTGGATTGCTATTTTCCCACGTTCATCTAACCGAATGGTGTCCAGCTACATTTCAGCTACTCACTGTTTCAAACAGCTCGCATACCATTTCACCGAAACGGATGTTGATTACCTTACGTTTTCAGTACTAATTAAAAGTTGTCAAAGAACTGCACAGCGTCCCCTAAGCCCCAATAATAACCAAAATATCTATCTCTAAGAAGTTTGTCTATTCTCAATCGATTTATAGGAAATCTTAGAGAATAGATTCATCACTAGGAAAACTAGAATATTCGAGGACAACGCAAGTAAAAATTGATCGAAACCAAAAATACTCCAGTTCAGTAGTATGACTATCCCATCTATGAAAAATAAGCCTGTAGAGAGTTTTATATTAAAATATTTTTTTAAAATGATTGGTGGAATCGAAGTTCCTCCACTAGAAGAATTTTGTGAATAAACAATGGACATCCCTATAGAAAAAATCAAACTACCCAAAACGATCGATGCAATTTTATTTTCAGTAAACATTATTTTAGGTACATAGGTTAATAATAACGGTAGAACTAAACTACCATATAAAACTTTTATAAATAATTTTTTTCCTAAATAAATGATTGCTAATAGCAACATAAGTGAATTTAAAGCAAGTACTATAAGTGAACGATCCACTTGAATAAGGTATTCAAGTAAAATTCCTAGACCGCTTGTCCCTCCAGCAGCAATGTAATGTGGGCCAAAAAACATATTTATACTAATTGAAAGTAGTAATAGCCCCAAAGTGATCGTTAAATATTTGAATAGATTTTTCATATAAGCCTCCTAATATTTTTAATGTAAGAACACAAAAAGGGATTAGATAAGAATATTCTTATCTAATCCCTTTGGATCCTCCGAAACTTTAATTAAGTTAACACATCTATTCTAAAAAGTAAACCTGTTAATTTTATTTTTTAATTTTGAATCACAGAATTACATCCATAGAAACAATTGAAACTAGTTTTTTATCCGGCAAAACTACTTTTGCTGATTGGCTTTCGTGGTTTGGTACACGATATGATCAAACTAAATAGGTATCTCTCCAATAAAATTTCGCGTTTCACTGCTTATTGCTTATAGTTGCATCTTTCTGTCTTCTTCTGATTTTTCAGTTAGTTGCTCGTTCACCTAACGGGTATTTTTTCTCTTACAATGAGCTCTTTACTGTTTCAAATAACTTGCATGAAAAGCGATATGTTGTTCCACAAACGTAGCAATGGTGAAATAGCTATGATCATAACCATCTTCTTTTTGATACATAACTTCATGTTTCGCTGATTCTGCCGCCGTTAAAAATGCGTCTTCGTTGAGTTGTACTTCATAAAATGGATCAGCTGTTCCTTGTGTGATCAAGATCGGTGGATAACTAACTCTTTCATTTTTGATCAATTCCGTTGCATCCCATTCCCGCCATGTCGCTCGGTCAGTACCAAGATACGCAGTAAATGCTTTTTGTCCCCATGGTACGTTTGAAGGGTTTGAGATTGGCGCAAAAGCAGAGATTGAAGTAAAGCGTGCTGGATTTTTTAGACCGATCACCAACGAACCATGCCCGCCCATCGAATGCCCCATGATACTTTCTTTCCCAGAAAGGTTTGGGATTAAAGAGTAGATGATCTCGGACAGCTCTTTTGTAAGATAGTCGTACATTTGGAAGTCTTTTTTCCACGGTTCTTGTGTCGCATTCAAGTAAAAACCCGCTCCTTGACCGAGATCCCAATCCTCACTGTCAGCAGCATCTCCTCGTGGTGATGTGTCCGGCATGACGAATGCAATCTGTTGTTCGGCAGCATATCGTTGGAACCCACCTTTGATACTGAAGTTATCATCTGTACTTGTTAAACCTGCTAACCACCAAATAAGTGGGATTTTTTGATTTTCATCAGTCGTTTCTGGTACATACACACTAAATGTCATCTCACAATGTAGTGTTTTTGACACATGACGGTATTTGATTTGCTGTCCGCCAAATGACCGATGTGCCTCAATTTTCTGTAGTTCCATCTGTGTCACCTCCATAAGTGAGCATCGTTCGAATCGATTCTCCACGATGCAATAGCTCAAGTGATTCATTGATTTGTGTGAAATCTAAACGATGGGTGATGAATGAATCTAAATCGATCTCCCCGTTCAAGTACTCTTCCACCATAGCTGGTAATTGGCTTCGTCCTTTGACTCCACCAAAAGCAGAACCACGCCAAACACGACCAGTTACCAGTTGGAATGGACGCGTGTGGATTTCTTTTCCAGCGCCCGCCACACCGATAATGATACTTTCGCCCCAACCTTTATGACAGGCTTCAAGTGCGGCACGCATGACTTCCACATTTCCGATACACTCAAAACTATAATCCACGCCGCCTTGCGTCATTTCGACGATGACTTCTTGGATCGGACGATCATGTGTCTTAGGATCAATGAAGTCTGTTGCGCCCATTTTTTGCGCTAACGGCCATTTTTCAGGATTCATATCGATGGCAATGATCCGTTTGGCATTGGCTTTTTTCAGTCCTTGGATCACCGCTAAACCAATCGCTCCTAGACCAAAAACAGCTGTAACAGCCCCTTCTTCAACCTTCGCAGTGTTTTCTACAGCACCTAATCCGGTTGTGACGCCACACCCTAATAATGGCACTGTATCGAGTGGTGCATCTTCTGTGATTTTTACCAGATTGATTTCATTGACGACGGTATACTCACTAAATGTACTCGTACCCATATAGTGATAAACTGGTTCGCCTTTGTAAGAAAAACGAGTCGTACCATCTGGCATCAGACCTTTTCCTTGCGTTTCACGGACAGCAGAGCATAAATTAGTTTTTCCTGACAAACAAAATTCGCATTTGCCACATTCAGGTGTATACAAAGGAATGACATGATCCCCTACTTTAACGGATGACACCTCTTCGCCGACTTTGACAACGATCCCTGCTCCTTCATGACCTAACACAGCAGGAAACACTCCTTCTGGATCTTCTCCTGATAACGTGAACGCATCGGTATGACAGACCGAAGTGTACAAAATTTTCACCATGACTTCTGTCGGTTTCGGATCAGCAACATCGATTTCAACGATTTCTAACGGTTTTCCAGGTTCAAATGCTACAGCAGCTCTACTTTTCAATTTTCTTCCTTCTTTCTTGTCTTGCTCCGATGGTTCTTAGCCATCAAGCGAATCCACGATCTTTCTCCCTCATCGTATCATAGGCTGTAGTTGGAAACAAAACTGACAAACTTGTCAGTATCCTCAATTTCTTTACTTCCCTTGATGAGCTTTGTATAATAGCAACTATTGCTGTCGAATAATTTATAAAAAGTGAGGATCACGATGTATCAATATAATGAAAAAGAGTTTACCAATACAAAAGATTTAGCTATGCACGTGCTTAGTGGAAAATACAAGATCGTCTTGATCTGGTGTTTTTTGCAACAACCGATTTTACGACTAAGCGAGATTGAGAAAATGTTACCAGAAGTCAACCAACGCATGTTGATCCGTCAATTAAGAGAATTAGAAGGGGATCATTTACTTACTCGTAAAGTCTATCCTGTAGTCCCACCAAAAGTAGAGTATCAATTGACAGAAATCGGTCGTGAGCTTTCAACGATCGTTCAACATATCTGTGATTGGGGCGATCATTATTATGAAGTCGTTGAAGGTCTTTCGGCGGATAAAGCGGATTGATTCTGTAAATAATGGAAAGATGATCTTTCTATCACAGTAGAGGCAGTTCTTGAGACAATAAAAATCCCATATAGTTGATAGCAGAATGAATGTCTTCTCTTATCGACTGTATGGGAAAGTGGGGAAGTATGTTTAAAAAGTCAGCTCAATCAAAACTCGAAGGTTGTCGCTTCTAAAAGGGTCACTTCATCTTGTAGATTTTTGTTGATTTTATAAGTCACTAATTTTTCACTCTGAGTGGGGCCAAGCATGTTGACTTTGCACAAGATCCAATAGTTTTTCCCAGCAACTACTTGTGTCCCTAATAGCGCAAAAGGTGTCGCTTCACTACTGTCCATTAACGTTTTACGGGCTTCTTCTACCAATTTCTTGTGTTCATCAGTGATCATTGGTGATTCCGGGATTGTGATCCCTCCGTCTACATTAGTCATACCTATCGCCTCCTAAGCTTATTTTAAAAGCGCTTACCGCTTCTTAAAATAAGCTTAATTCATTTTTAAAAAAACATCAAATAAAACAACTCAAGGAGTCCATACACTGAATGAATATTTTTACCCTTTTCCTATCCCCACCTATTCACCATACCATTTCCCACTACATTACAAACCATCAACATTCATATTATTCTAAAATACAGCTGATAAATAAGTATCATCAAAGTCCCAAAAACCTAATGAACCATAAAATCTCATCATGTTTTATTTGATCAATTAAATAACTTTAATACAAAATATAGATAACAATAGATACAAAAATAATAGAATTGCAAACAAAAAAACATACGCCAATCTTTGAAGACGGCGTATGCTCTCTTGGTCATACGATTTTCATTTACTCATTCAATAATGCGCGTTCCAAGATTGCTCCAGCTTGATGTTGCCCTTCTAAGTTTCTTTCACCAGAGAATTTTGCGATGCGGTCCATGTTTGTAATGACGACAATGACCATACTCTTTTTTCCTTGACTATGGATATAAGGTAAATCCATTTGAGCGATTTTAGTGTCCACAGTCACTTGGTCACCAACCTTTACAAGTACATCGAAACCTTCGCCATTCAAATTGACGGTATCGATCCCCATATGGACTAATACTTCTACCCCATTATTTGTTTTGATTCCTAACGCGTGCTTGGAAGGAAAAATCGTAGTGACTTTTCCGCTGACAGGTGCAAAAATCGCGCCATCGATTGATTCGATTGCAAAACCATCACCCATCATCTTTGTTGAAAAAACTTCATCTGGCACATCTTCTAAAGGAATATATTCCCCCTTAGCCACTGCGTGTAGATTGACTTCGTTTGTATATTCGGCGTCTTCTTCCTGTTCGTTTGGAACTAAGAAATAAGTGAGGACAAAAGAAGATACCAAGGCAATCACGATGCCAAGTACTGCAAAAACAAAATACTGACCAATATAAGCCGGTAAGCTAAAAATACTTGATAAAATATAGCCGTAGATTCGAACACCGAAGAAACTGATAAACGCCGAAGCAACCGAACTACCGACTGTTGCGGCGATAAACGCCTTCTTGTATTTTGATAAGATCCCGAAAAGCGCAGGTTCAGTGATCCCCAGTAGACCAGACACAGCAGAAGATAATACTAATGATTTTTCTTCTTTTGATTTCACTTTCAAGTAAATAGCCGCTGTCGCACCAGTGATCGCCATATTTGCCATAAACATCATCGGCATCAACATGTCATACCCTTGATTGGCAAAGTTTTGTAAAGCGATCGGTGTCATTGCATGGTGTAAGCCAGTAAAGATCGCGATTGGGCGAATAGCTCCTACCACGATGCCCGCTAAAACTGGCGAAATAGAGAATAACCACGCCACACCAGTTGCCAATAAATTACCTAGATGGATACTGATTGGTCCAATCACCGTTAACGTCAATAATCCTGCCACGAATAATGAAATTGTTGGTGTAAACACTGTTCGCAACACTTGTGGTAATAGCTTATCCACCCAACGGTAAATATAGCTGAGCGCTAGTACTGCAAATATGATTGGGATAACTGTCCCAGCGTAGTTGAAGACAGGGACTGGAATAATACCAAATAATTGAAAAGCAGAAATCGATCCTTCCGCAACCGCAGTCGTCATTGTTGGAAATTGCAAGGTTGCAGCAATCGCAATCGCTAAATACGGATTTGTTTTGAAGATTCGAGCGGCAGAAGCTGCGACGAAGAATGGCAAGAAAGTAAAGACGCCACTTGCAATCATGTCAATGATCAAATAGGTATCGGTCTGGTTCGAAATGACATTCAACGCCACTAGACCTGCCATCAATCCTTTGATCATTCCAGCACCAGCAATCGCTGGCACGATTGGTCCGAAAACACCTGAAACAGTATCCATAAATAAAGATACTACCCCTTTTTTCTCGCCTTCGTTTTGCTCTCTTGTTTCATCTAATCCTAATTCTTTCGCAATTGGTGCAAAGTAATCAGCCACTTCTGTCCCGATCACAACTTGCAGTTGTTCACTTTGATATTTTGTTCCCACCACTTTTGGTGTTTTTTCCAATGCAGCATAGTCTACTTTTTTCTCATCTTTTAAATCAAACCGTAAACGTGTCATACAATGCCACGCGTTGTTGATATTACTTGCTCCACCTACGTGTTGTATGATTTGTTTTGCTATTTCTTCATGCTTCACTTGTTCTCCGTTGCCAAAAATCTATAAATATTTCTAACCAACTATAAAAGTTGCCAGATCAATGTTTATTTCCTGTTTCTCCGTGTCCGATTTCGCTATGCTCTTGCTACTCTCGTTTGGTCCAACACTCCACAGGCGTCAATTCGGATACAACGAATCCTATCATTCTACGTTTTTTATTTGATTAAAAACTCATAGATAAAGTACGTTAAGCCGCTAAAGTCAGGCTGCTTTTTACCATCTTGTTCTGTTGTATAAATCCATAGAACTTTCACTACTAATTTGGCTAAATGCTTATCTTTAATCATTATCCCTATATCCAATGTTTCTACAATCATTTTCGATCGTTTGGTTTTCGCGATCTCTATCGTTGTTGAATGGACATAGTTCTGACAAAGAATTGCTAGTTTTCGCTGTATCTGTCGATTTTTTTCTAATTTATAGATGTTACATGTTTTGACAAATCGAATTCCCTCCTTATACCTCTCTTATTTTGAGAAAATTTGCGCTGTAACCGACGCAAAAGCGCTCAACCTTCTTATTTTTTATTTCCGTTTAGTCAATGTTTTTGTAGATACTACCATTCGATACAGCTGATAAAGCTTTGATTCCAAGATTGATTTATGGCAAAAGAAATTCATGAATCAGTATTTTTTATCTTCATTGATAGTTGTTCAACTAAATCAATCGCCGTTTTTCTCTTTTCAAAACTAAAATACGCCATATCTAGCAGTTTAACGCTAATTTTATAAAGTTAATTGTTATTCTCCCCCTTATTCTCAAAAAACAATCATTCTTGTTTCCGCTTTCACCCAAATAGTAGCATGAGGAACACTTCTTGTAAAACCAGTCCTTTTTATATAAAAACAACATAAAATACTTATATATCAACGTTTTAAAACAAATAACGAGAAAATTGGACTGGTTTTTACTTAGTTAGGATGTTTTTATTAGACCAAATTGACAGGATGTTCTTTCCCATGTTTCAATGAGGATGCACATGATTCATATTTATGTATATTGGAGTGAAAAAAATGACACCAACGATCATTACAAATATAAAAAGTTACGCTATCAAGCCAGATCGTCATAACTTGTTAGTCGTAAAAGTTGAAACAGATAAAGGCGTGACTGGTTTCGGTTGTGGCACTTTTCAATTTCGTCCTTTAGCTGTCCAAACCGTCGTAGAAGAATACTTAAAGCCTTTATTGATTGGGCGCGACGCGAATCAAATCGAGGACCTTTGGCAAGTCATGAATGTCAATTCATACTGGCGGAATGGTCCAATCACGAACAACGCCATTTCCGGTGTCGATATGGCGCTCTGGGATATTAAAGGAAAAATCGCTGATATGCCATTGTACCAGTTATTCGGTGGGAAAGCTCGAACAGCAATCCCTGCGTATACACACGCTGTCGCAGATAATTTAGAAGACCTTGATCGTGAAATCGAGACATTTCTCGCACAAGGATACCGCTATATCCGATGTCAATTAGGTTTTTATGGAGGAAATCCAACGAATTTGGCTACACCTGACAACCCGCTTGCCGGTTCTTATTTTGATCAAGAAGACTACATGCAAACAACTTTGTCGATGTTTGAACACATCCAAAACAAATATGGGGATCGTTTCCAAATGTTGCATGATGTACACGAACGCTTGCATCCGAATCAAGCGATACGCTTTGCGAAAAAAGCAGAGAAGTATAATCTGTTCTTTTTAGAAGATATTTTACCGCCAAATCAAAATGAATGGTTAGCTCAATTGCGGAGTCAAGCGACGACACCGATTGCTACTGGAGAATTGTTCAATAATCCAATGGAATGGAAAGAATTAGTTCGCAATCGTCAGATCGACTATATGCGTGCGCATGTCTCACAAATCGGCGGCATCACGCCCGCCTTGAAATTGGCACACTTTTGCGAAGCAATGGGGATACGAATCGCTTGGCATACGCCATCGGATATCACGCCGATCGGCCTAGCAGTCAATACGCATTTGAATATCCACTTGCATAATGCGGCGATCCAGGAAAACATCGACGTTCCTGAAAACACAAAAAAACTTTTCGGGAATATTCCAGCGCCAGAAAAAGGCTTTTTCTACCCGATCGAACAAAGCGGAATCGGTGTCACATTCAATGAAGAACAAGCGGCAGAATTTCCAGTTGTCTATCGCCCACACGAATGGACGCAAAGCCGTACACCAGACGGCACGATCGTAACACCGTAATCCCAAAAAAGCTATCATTACACGAAACATGTAAGGATAGCTTTTTTTGTCCGCTGTATTCCTATTATTACAATAATGAATACACGTGTACATCTTAGTAGCTTTTTATGTAAAACACAGTTTTTAAAAATCAATTTCTAAAGAATAATCTAAAATCTGTTTGACTTGGAGAAAATCGTCTCCTCTTAGACGGTCAATAAATTCATTACTAATAATCCGGTCAGTATCAAAGCTATGAATTTGAGTGGTATTCACTCTTCCACGTATCTTATAATCAATCAAAGAAACATACCCAGGAAAGTTGTGCCCCCCAGTCGTTACAGGACAGACAATAATATAGTTCGTTTTTTATTGTAAGCATTTGAGGAAACAACTAAAGGCGGGTGCTTCTCTCTTACTTCCCTGCCAAAAGAAGGCGTAAAATTAAGACAGATCAAATTACCTTGTTGAGGTTCATACATTTTTTTCAATCTCCTCTTTTGCTATTGTTTGCCATACTTCATCTTCATCCTTTGGAAATGGTTCATCCGATAAAAATGGATTTTCTATTTTGGGTGTGAATATTAATCCTCCATTCTTAGATTTATATACAACATATTCTGATCCAGCTTCAACATGATACTGTTTAGGAATTGAAATAGAAATAGAATTCCCTACTTTACAAGCTTTTACATTAATCATCATTTATCACTCCTTACAAAACAAATTTCAACATGTAAAACCTAATTTTACAACGTAAAAGATACTAGTATAAAAATAAATCAATAGAGTGTCTCAGACCTTCATAATCTTTCAATTAATGTCACGTTCTCATTAAAAACTTATTGAATATTGACTTAAAAAAGGCATATACTCAATTTAAATCACAATAATAATTTCAAGGAGAATGAACATCTATGCCGAATAAAACACAACTTGGGAGTAAACTTATTCAAGTTATTTGGTTGTTACAACTATTAGCTTTGTATACTTTTTTCCTAACAACTAACGATCAATCATACCAGCTATCGAATCTGATCATAAAGTTACTTATCATGCTCTCTCTAGGTTTACAGAGTTTTTTTATACGCAGTAATAGGAACTATAAATTTGGTATTATCTTTACATATAATCAATCAATAATAGCTCAAATAGTTGAAAGACTCATTTGGTTACTACTTATTGTAAGTTATTTTTTTGTATTTTATATTTTCTATTTTAAATAACAATCATAACTTGCTCCACTTATCAAGCAGTTGTTATAAAGGCACTGATGATTTTGTTTTACGTCTCATCAGTGCTATCTTCATAATTACTATCAACTAATTCCCTTTAATGTTTTCTTCTTTTCTTTAAAAAAATCTACATTTTTACAGGAATTTTTTTCTTAAGCTATTTTTGATTCTAAGCAAACCCTCAATCAATCCTCGACCGATGAATCTCACGATCAAAGGGCCGGATGTATGTCACTGAGTAGTCGATGGCAATGATACTGCTGTATTCATAGACTTGCCCATCTTCTAAGATGGCACGATTCGTGATTTGCATGGCTGGTGTGCCGCGTTTACATAGTAAGATTTTCGATTGGTCTTTGGAAGTCGTGATTGGGTCGTAACTCGTGATATAATGAGAGATTCGATAGCCTTTTTGTTCCACGTATTTTTGGATGGAATGTTCAACGACTTCTTGTGAAAGGTCTGGAAATAACGCTACCGGCATTTTTGAGATCTCTAACTGCTCGATTTTGTAGTCCACGATCCGGATACGTTCAAATGTCCAAACTTCAGCGCCTTCATCGAGTTGAAAAATTTTTTGTTCATCTGCTGTTGCTGGTGCTTTTTTTAACCCAATCATTTTTGAATCGATCCGATCGTAAGGTGTGCGGGTCAAAGAATTGAAGATCAACGGATTCTTGACCCATTTTTCATGGATAAAGATACCGGAACCTTGAACAACACGAACAATACCGATTTCTTCTAGATTTTTGATTGCTTGTTGGATCGTAAAGCGAGAAACATGATAGATCTCTGCTAGTTTCCGTTGATTCGGTAATTTTCCATCTTTGAATTCTTCTTGATAGATCTTGCTTAATAAATCCTGAACGATGAATTCTCGTTTTTTCATGCGATTCTCCTTTACGTGTTACATTTACTTCTTTATCTTAACAAAATAATTGCTGATCACAAGCCGCTCATAAAGATTCAGCGGAGAACGAAAAATATTTAGAGCAAAAAAGCCACAAAAATTGACAAAAAGAGCAATTTTTGTGGCTTCATCTGATAAATTGAATGTGGCTCTCTCTTTTATCTGCTTAATTCAAGCGTAGTTCTTGACCAGGATTAAAAAAGAAGTCATCCATCGTCATGCCATTCAATGACAAGATTGTTTCGACTGGTACGCCAGTCCGTTGAGCAATTTGATTTGGCCCTTCGCCTTCACGTACAACTGTTGTAGCTGCTTGATTGGCTTGGTTGCTCGTATCTTCTGTTGATTGTGCCGTGTACTGATTGACTTGTGCCTCTGACGTTTCTGTTGTTTCTGGTGTTGCTTCCGTCGACGGAGTTGTCTCTTCCGAGGAAGATTCACTGCTAGGAGTTGCTGCTTGAAGTTCTGCACTTGTCCGTAGATAAATATCAGAGATTCTAGCTACTTGTGCTGTATAGTTTGCAGACAACTGATTGATCATCGTATCTAAGTCAATGCCTTCTTTGTTGGGCGCCTCTTGGTACATCCCGCGTAATTTACTGATTCCTTCATCTGACAAAGCTTGAAGTTCTCTTGCTTTTTGATTAGCAATGACTGAAAGTCCATTGACACCGTCTTGATTGTTTTGGATCTCCGCTTGATACTCTTCAATCAATGCAGGTGTTCTTTCTTCAATTTTCTTTGAATAATCCGCAACGACTGCTTGTAGTTGTTCAGAAACAGATCCTGAAGGTTCTGTTGCTTCACTGCTTTCTTGGGTTGATTCAGTATCTGATGAAGCAGTTGTTGATTCTGTAGTCGATTGAGTCGTTTCGCTTGTCGATGCTGCCGAATTTTCACTGGCGTTATTTCTACTATGGAGATATAATCCAGTCCCTGCACCAACCAGTAGTAAGACTACTGCAACAGCTGCGCCGATTTTTATCATACGCATGCGTGACTCTTGTTTTTGTTGTTGTCTTCGAGCTGATCGAACATTCCCACGCTGTTCATTTTCTTCATTCATTTTTTGTTTCACCACCTGTTATTTATGCAAAAAAAATAGCGTTATCAATTTTCTTATATTCCTATTGTAGCAAATAATGTGTGTTATGAACATTTTTTATTATGTTATCGCTGAAGAAAAATCACCATTTTTGATGATTCCAAGATTCCCCGTCGATTTCTCCTTGCAACTGCTCGATCCGCTCATTGATTTCGACAAATAAGCGTGACATTTCATGAAGTAACGCTTTTCCTTCATAATCAGCTTGTTGACTTAATTCGGCTAATTGTTCTGCCAGCCATTGATCCATCATAAGCTTCTTCCTTTCATCTCCTGTAAGATAAATGTGAGATCTTCAATATTTTCTTTTGCTTCTTCTAACATATCCCCAATCATTTGTTGCTTTGCGGGTTCTTTTTCCTTAATGATTTCGTTTTGCGCAAAACGTTCGATAAACCAATCGATCCGATTGATAAGTGAAGGTTTCTCAACTAACGATAGATATTGCTGATAGCTGATCAAGCGTTCAAATCTTTGTTCTTCAGTCAAGTACATGAACTGTGCCAAGACAAACGGAGGCAAAAAGGTCATCTGGAATTTATGGGCGATTCGCTGATAGGGACGTAAAAATTCAGAGATCGTATATTCTTCTTTCCCACCTGCTTGATATTCTTTTTCACTCACGCCAGTTGTCAAAACGATACCTAGTTCCTTACCTGATAAGACTTGCGTTGCTGATTCCAATACTTGGTCTTGCCACATTTTCAAATGCGCTGGGGCGCTATACCAATAAAAAGGAAATTGGAAGATGATCCGATCATGCTCTTTCAATAAAGCAAGTTCAGTCTGAAGATCAATTTTCCCATCTGGATAGCAAGCTTCTAAATGATGCCAAGTAGCAGATAAATGAATGGAAGCTTCTTTAAAAAATTGTTGGTTCAACGATGTTTCAATTGTCGGATGACTGACAATAATCAATGTTTTCATGACTTTCTCCTCCCGCTTTCTAGTCTAGCATATCCTTAGAAAAACCCAGTAAACGATGCCCTTGCTTCTTTAGGTTGCCCAAGAAATAATGGCTTGTTCCTCTAACTGCTTTTTCAATTGTTCTGCGGAAACCCCTTTTATCTTTTCATTATTCATGCGTTTACGATAACTGGTAGCTGTCTCGCCAGTGAATTTCTTGAACATTCGGCTAAATACGACCAAACTATTGAAACCCACTTGATAAGCGATTGCTTCAACTGATTCTTCTGTCAACGACAAGAGAAATGCGGCTCGATTGATGCGAACGCCAATCATATACTCTTTGATACTGATACCTAATTGATTTTTGAACACCCGCGATAAATGACTGCGATTGACAGCCAAGTGTTGTGCGATGGCTTCAACTGTCAGACGTTTCGAATAGTGTTCTTCGATATACTGGATCGTATCGATTGCCAATGAAGAGTAGTTTTTCTGTTCGCCCAAACGTATATGACCGCCATCTTCTAGAAGAAGCGCCAAAAGCTGATATGTCAAAGCATTCAGTTGTAATTCATCTGCTAAGTTTTCTGGCGAATAATTCATACATGCTAAAATAATCTCAACATATTTTGAAATTTCTGAGGAGACCATGGTGTATTGATCTTCTTTGAACAACGAATGATGGATGATTTTGTCTGCCACGGGTCCGCCAAAAGAAATCCAACTGTACACCCATGGCTCTTCTCCATCCGCTAAGTAAAAGGTTGCATCTCCTGGACGAATCAAAAATAAGTCACCTTTTTTCAACTGATATTGCCGATCCTTCACACGATAGATCCCTTTTCCTTCCATGACGATATGTAAAATATAATCATGACGGATGGCTGGGCCAAAGGAATGGAATGGAAGTGTTTTCGAAAATCCACAAAAATCAAAGTACAGCTCTTTGGACAATGGTTGATGTTTATTTTTTAAAAAAATTGCTTTTTCCAACTTACGCCACCTACTTTTTCAGAGTCTTCTGACTAAAGTCTACTACAGATGCAACAAAAAGTTAAATAGTACTCACAGAAATACCTGTTATCGTAAGCGATTTCTTGGTAAAGTAAGAGTACAAAAACATTTTCTATGTGATAATGTAAACGGTTTACTCAACCGCATATCATAGCGAACTCATTCTGTTAAAAAACAGCGAATATCTCAGCCTCATAAAGAAAGGAAGCTTGAAAAAATGAATATCACAGAAAAAACATTTGGATCTTCCGCTAAATTGATCACTTTAACCAATCAACATGGCACATCACTTGCGGTCACTGATTTAGGCGCACGGATCGTCAGTTTAAGATTCAATGACCGAGAATTAGTTCTGGGCTTTGATTCAGCAGAAGAATATCTCGAAAAAGACGCCTTTATCGGAGCAACGATCGGACGAACAGCTGGACGGATCGATGCAGGTAAATTCACTCTTGCAGGTCAGAACTACCAACTACCTGTCGATCCAGCAACTGGACATTCCTTACATGGTAGCACACCAAGCTTTGAAGAAAAAACATGGTCATACGAAATCCTTAATGGGGAACAAGAAGCCACTGTGATCTTTACCATGACAAGCCCTGACCAAGAGCATGGTTTTCCCGGGAACTTATCT
Source organism: Enterococcus sp. DIV1298c (assembly GCF_017316315.1). Lineage (NCBI taxonomy): Bacteria > Bacillati > Bacillota > Bacilli > Lactobacillales > Enterococcaceae > Enterococcus > Enterococcus sp. DIV1298c. The sequence continues at coordinate 17,501 of NZ_JAFLWG010000041.1, forward strand.
GTAGAAGTCCACTATACGCTCACAGAAGATAATATTTGGCGTGTGACAACGAAAGCAGTCAGCGATCAACTGACACTTTTTAATCCAACAAATCATGTTTACTTCAACTTGAGTGGCGACGTGACGCAACCAATCGATGAACATACGCTATGGGTCAACAGCCATGCGTTTGCCGCTTTAAGACCAGACAGTATTCCGACAGGCGAACAAGTCGAAGTTACCGGAACACCGTTTGATTTCCAAACACCAAAAAAACTGTCGACTGTTTTCACCAGCGACTTTCCACAAAAAGAGTTATTTGATGGTATCGATCATCCCTTCTTCTTAAAGGAAACAGGGTTAGATAAAACTGTTGCTACGCTCTTGAGTCCGGATGAAACAATCCAAGTCAGTGTCCGTACTGATGCTCCAAGCATCGTCATTTTCACTGCTAACTTTGGGGAAGATACACCTGAAATGCGAGGCAAACGCCTAGCTGACCACGGTGGGATCACCTTTGAAACACAAATCGCTCCTGGGGCAGAACGTTATCCTTCCTTTGGCGATATGTCTTTGGCACCTCAAACACCATTTGAGACCATTACAGAATTCAAACTTAAAACAAGAGAGGAACAAAAATGATGAATAAACCAACACACTTAACGACAAAATTCAATGAATTATTTGGAGAAAAACCTACAACAAATTATTTTTCACCCGGCAGAATCAACTTGATCGGTGAACATACAGACTACAATGGTGGCCATGTCTTTCCTGCATCGATCACTTATGGCACTTACGGAGTTGCCGCTCGCCGTGAAGACAATAAGGTAGTCGTCTACTCAACAAACTTCGAAGAAATCGGTGTGATCGAGTTTACGCTTGATGATTTAACATTTGATAAAAAAGACAACTGGGCAAATTATGTCAAAGGAATGATCTTGAAATTAAAAGAAGCAGGTTATACCATCGATCAAGGATTTGAATTGGTGATTGAAGGAACGATCCCAAATGGTGCGGGGCTTTCTAGTAGCGCCTCATTAGAATTATTAGTTGGGATTGTTTTGGAAGATCTATTTGATTTAGCCATCGATCGTTTGACACTCGTTCAAACTGGTAAAAAAGTAGAAAATGAATTCATTGGTGTCAATTCAGGGATCATGGATCAATTTGCGATCGGTTTTGGTGAGGTCGATCAGGCAATCTTACTAGATACAAATACACTACACTATGAAATGGTGCCAGTTAAATTAGATGGTTATGCTGTGGTCATCATGAACACAAACAAACGACGTGAATTAGCGGATTCAAAATATAATGAACGTCGTAGCGAATGTGAGGAAGCCTTGAAACGTCTACAAACAAAACTAGCTATCAAAGCATTAGGTGAATTGGATGAAGCGACTTTCGAAGCCAACACTGACTTGATCGGTGATGATATCTTGATCCGTCGTGCACGTCATGCAGTCACTGAAAATCAACGAACACTAAAAGCAAAAGCTGAATTAGAGCAAGGAAACCTAGAAGCATTTGGTCAATTATTGAATGACTCTCATTACTCGCTCCGTCATGATTACGAAGTCACAGGTATTGAATTAGACACACTTGTAGATGCCGCACAAGCACAACCAGGTGTATTAGGCGCACGAATGACCGGAGCAGGCTTTGGCGGCTGTGCGATTGCTTTAGTCAAAGAAGAGGAGATCCCAGCCTTTAAAGAAAATGTTCATGCGCGTTATTTAGAGGTTGTAGGATATGAGCCAGAGTTCTATGTGGCACATATTGGAAGTGGTACGACGAAAATTTAAATAAAAACAAAGACACGCGTCTGGGTTTGGCAAACTACCAAACTCAGGCGCATATTTTATTCAAGCATGATTTTGAATCTCGTTTAAATAATCTATAAAAATGTAAAAATCAGCAATCGGTTCTCTGTATAGACATACCTATACCAGTTATTTCAGACAATTCATCCAAACTTAAGTAACTACCAGTTTTTACAATTTGGTTATCGATTTCAACGATCTGTAAACTTTTTATATCGCCCGTGCGCAATAAATTGAAAACTTGAGGATTCTCAATAAAAGGTAAAATCGAATAACTCAAAAAAAATAAATTTGTTTCTAGTTTCTTTCCCTTTGTATGACTATAAAACTCTTTTGTAGCCAAATCTTCATGTAATGATTTGAACACGTAGAGTTCTTCATCATCAACTTGCTCAAATACATAATATGAAATGATCATTCTTTTATTGCCACTCTCCTTCATTTTCTTATCAGGGCATCAACAACGGCACCTCCAAGGGGTTTATACGCATAATATACGATTCTTCAAAGATTTAATCAAAAGGCTGGCGGAAATGTATAGTAACGATATCTATCATTTCTACTATACTTCATTTTCTTAGCGTTGATCCGCACCATTGTATCATTAGCTAAAATACTTAGTCACTCGCAGAATAGCGAATTCTTTTTCACAAAAAAAGACAGAAAGAAGCTATATGCATTCTTTCTGTCCCAATCATTCTAAAATTTTTTTATTCCTCGTGTCACTATTCTGTCTTGCAACTCTACTAAGAGTTCAGTCGTTTATCCTAAGATCTCAACAATTGCTTTGTTGAATTCAGGCAAATCATCTGGTGTACGGCTAGTGACTAATTGATTATCGATCACTACTGCTTCGTCTTTGACATTTGCGCCAGCGTAAGCCACATCTGGACGTACCGTGTCGTAAGCAGTCATCGTTCTGCCTTCTGTTAGACCTGTTTGGATAAACAATTGTGGACCATGACAGATAGCAAATAACGGTTGGTCATTTTTCAAGAAGTAAGTAACGAAATCAACAAAACGTTGATCCTTACGTAATTGATCAGGTGAAAAACCTCCTGGGATCAAGAGCGCATCGAAATCTTCAGGAGAAACTTCATCAATGCTGCGATCGATCGTGAACTCGCCACCTTTTTTGCCTTTGATTGTTTGGTTTGCTTCAAAACCAATCGTTGTCACTTCATTCCCTGCATTTTCCAACGCTTCTTTTGGTGAAGTTAATTCAACATCTTCGACTAAATCAGTTACGATTGCTGCAATTTTTTTTGCCATTTTTCCTCTTCCTTTCTTATCGCTTGATTCTAGCCTAAAGGATTTCAGAAAAGTGTGCAAATCATCTGTTTATGATTTATAACTTATTTTATTTAAAAGAATAAATGCTACTTTCCCTTTTAAAGTTACGCACCTAATTTTTTTCGAACAATCGCTTCGGTCAATGTCTTTGAAAAATTCAGATGCATTTCTTTACCTAACTTATCTGCCCATTTTGGGATCGTTAATGTTTTTTTACAGGTTCCTCTGATCCTAAGTATTCTGATAAATCAACAGAGACCATTGAAATAAATGACTTTTCAGCATCATACTCTAATGTGAATTCGGCATCATTTTTAAAAGGATTATTCTCTATCAGTGACAATGAACTGATAAAAGATGGCGCAGGTAACGTTCGCTCTTCTTCTATCTCGTCCGCCAAAAGGATACCTAAATAATCAGATGCATTTTCGATTGCTTCAGAAATATCAGATCCGCTTGTACCAGCCATCTCCGAAAAATCTGGAAAGAAAACAGAAAATCCCGAGTCATAACCTTCACTTGTTTCTAAATAGAATAATGCCGGATATGAAACAAGCATGTTTTCCACCCCTCTCTTAAGAAGCAGAAACAGAGTTATTTTAACCCTACCTGCCTCAATATCGCTTTTTTTATCCCTTTAGTAGCTTGGAAGGAACAATGATTGATCGGTTTCCACTTTTACATGAGAGCCTATCCCACCTATGGAAATCAACCATTTCCTGTGGTATCACTGGCATTGTCATAAAACCCATTGATATGTCTATATTAGCACGTGTAACACGTAAACAATAAAGAAATTATTCGATAAAAAAATAAACCAAAGCAGCTAGCTACGTTTAGCTGCTTTGATTTATTTTCTGTGGATCTGTTGTCTATCCTCACGACTGCGATAAACTGGATATTTCCCAATCAACTGAACTGGAAATGCTCGCTGTTCCAGTAGTTTGATTGCTTCGTTCAAATTCGGGTCTGTTTTTTCGATTTCCACTTCAATCACGAAAAAGTATTCGCCTAATGAGGTTTTTTGCGGTCGCGATTCGATTTTAGTCAAATTAAGGTTTTTCTCTGCAAATACCGCAAGTACTTGATACAAAGCACCTGGTCGATTTTCTGGTAAATCTACAAATAAAGTTGCTTTATGTGCATTGACCGGTAACTTAGATGCAATCGGCGAGGAACCTAATAGCCAAAAACGGGTTTCATTGTTGCGGATCGATTGGATATCTTGTTGAACGATGGTCAAGCCAAACTGTTCAGCGGCTTCTTTAGGTCCGATTGCCGCTATTTTTTGTTCGGGATGCTCAGCAACTTGTTGGGCGCCTTGTGCGGTCGACCCCATTTGTTCGATTTCCACGTCAGGAAACTGTTGTTTCAAAAAGACTTGAGATTGTGCCAATGCTTGTGGATGACTACAGATTTTTGTTACTTCTTGCCACGTCTGTTGATGCTCAGGATGGACCATCAATTGTTGCTTGATCGGCAAAACGATTTCGCCTTGGATCGTTGGCAAAGTTTCGTAAACATGGTCCAACGTCGGTAAAACGGACCCTTCGATAGAATTTTCGATCGGGACCATCGCATAATCCACCTCATGTGCGATCTGCGCATCGATCAAATTCGTTAATGCTTGATAAGGAAACCAATCGCCTTCGTTGAAATAATTTTTTACGGCACTATATGTGAAGGAACCTTTTGGACCGAGATAACCAATTTTCATCGATTCATCACCTGCTTTATGATTTCTGAGACAACTTCTGCTGGTGATTTACCGGTTGTTTCTATCGTAAGATCTGCTACTGTTTCATAGTGTTTTTTTCGCGAGAAAAACAACTCTTTCAACTCTGCATCGTCTTTTTCAAGTGCCAATGGCCGGGCTTGTTTGTGGTCTTGGCGGATACGTTTGACCAAAAGATTGGGATCAGCTTTTAAGTAAACGACCAGATGATCTGCCAGTAAACGCTGATTTTCTTCTTGTAAAATCACGCCGCCACCTGTCGCAATGATCGCTTCTTCTTGCAATGATGTTTGCAACAGCTTCGTTTCTTCTTGTCTGAAGGCAGCTTCGCCATGTAATTCAAAATACTGACTGATCGAACAGCCAAATCCTTCGACTAGTTTTGTATCCATATCGATCAATGGTTTCTTTAGCTGCATTGATAGCTTTCGACTGATCGTTGTTTTACCGGCGCCCATAAAACCGATCAGTACAATTGCAGCCATTAGTTTTTCTCCTTGATCAGACTAGCTAGATCCGTAAAGAATTCGGGATAAGAAATATTTACCGCTTCCGGATGGTTCAATTCAACTGGTTCATCGGTCAATAATGCAGCAATCTGTAGCATCATGCCAATGCGATGATCGCCATGACTATCAACAGTTGCCCCATGTAGAGGTGTTGGACCATGAATGATCATGCCGTCTTCTGTTGTTTCAATAGATGCGCCCATTTTTATCAATTCTTCCGCTGTCGCATCGATGCGATTCGTTTCTTTGACTTTTAATTCTTGCGCATCTCCGATGATCGTCGTTCCTTGTGCTTGTGTCGCAGCTAATGCCAAAATTGGCAGTTCATCGATCAATCGAGGAATGATTTCTCCTTCGATCGTACATGCCTGTAATTTGGCAGAACGTACCATTAAGTCAGCGGCTTGATTTTGTTGATCAATCTGCATTTCTTGGATGGAAGCACCCATGTCGTTCAGCACATCTAAAATCCCTGTTCGTGTCGGATTGATCCCCACTTGTTTCAGTAGCACTTCGCTATTTGGCAAAATACTTGCAGCAACGAGATAAAAAGCTGCTGAAGAAATGTCACCAGGCACCGCCACGTTTTGTCCAACTAAGCGTTGTCCGCCAGAGATTGTGATCACTTTATCTTCTACCGTGATTTTTCCACCAAACTGTTTGATCATTTCTTCTGTATGATTCCGTGATTTTTCTTTTTCGATGATCGTTGTCTCGCCATCTGCTTGGAGTGCCGCAAATAAAATCGCTGATTTGACTTGCGCACTGGCAATTGGCATCTCATATTCAATTGGTTTCAAAGAAGCACCAGTCACTCGTAACGGTGGTAGATCGGGATGTTCGATGCCTTTAAGATCTGCACCCATTTCTCGTAAAGGATCCATCACTCTTCCCATTGGTCGACGATTCAATGAGTCGTCTCCAGACACTTCTGCTGAAACCTGACTGCCGGCTAAAATCCCTAAAAGCAAGCGGATCGTGGTCCCAGAATTACCTGCATCTAATCGCTCGGCTGGCGTTTGTAATCCCTCTACGCCATGACCATAGATATGGATTTGCTCTTCTTCTTCGACTATTTTTACTCCTAGTTGTTTGAATACGGAAATCGTACTCAAACAATCTTCTGCTTTTAAAAAGTTCGTCACCGTTGTTTTTCCGTGACTGATCGCACCGAACATGATACTGCGATGAGAAATCGACTTATCTGCTGGAACTGTTAGTTCTCCTTTGATCCCATGTGTTGCGTTAAGTAATTTCATTGTCTCAACTCCTGATCCAACAGTGAAAATTTTCCGCTTGAATCAATGCTTGTCCTTTTTCCAAATCTGCTTGATTTTTGAAGGATAATTCAAGGACTCCGAAAATATCTTCTCTAGTTTCTTGTATTTTTAAATTGATGATTGAAATATCTGCTTGACTTAATGCTGTAGTCACCTTGGCGACTGCACCGGAAATATCCGGGATATCGACATATAGATCATAAAATGCCGGAATCGTTCCTTGCCGTTTCTTCGGCAACTGGTCTCTTATTTGCTTGGCTTGTGCAAAAAAACGATGGATCGCATACTCATCATTTTTTTCAAGTTGTGTTTTCAACGTTTCCATGGAGGATTGCCACTCTGCTAATAAGGACAGCATGATTTCTTGATTCGTCAGTAAGATATCTGTCCACATTTTAGGGTCCGAAGAAGCAATTCGAGTAATATCCCGAAAGCCTCCCGCTGCAAGTTGCGATGCTCTTGGATGTTTTTGATTGAGCGCATCGCTTGTTTGTACCAACCCAGCAGCCACGATATGGGGCAGATGGCTCAAGACACCGACGATTTCGTCATGATTTGTTGCTTCCATCAAAACAAATTTTGCTCGCGTCGGTTCCAGTAGTTCCATCAATTCATCCACGCGGTCACTCTCATGATCATTGGTCAATATATAGTAGGCTTCCTCAAACAAATTGGGATTGCCGGCTTTGACTCCTGATTTATGTGAGCCTGCCATTGGATGACCACCAATAAAAGTAAAAGGTAATTCTTTAGCCGCAGTCATGATTGCCGCTTTCGTACTGCCCGTATCACTGACCAATACAGATTCCTTTAACGGAAGTGTCGCTAAGCGTTGCAAATAATCCAAACTAACTTGTACAGGGACCGCGAGTAAAATGACATCCATTTGACTCGCTTCTTCGATCCCAGACACGAGATGATCGACTAGTTGGACTTCCTCTGCAATTTTTCTTGTTTCTTCAGAATGATCCCATCCGTAAAGCGTCACATTTGATCCTTTGATTGCCCGACAAAGCGAAGCACCAATCAGACCTAAACCTAAGACAAATACCTTTTTCTTCATAGGGTCACCTCTTCTAAAAGTCTTGGATCATCTGCCGATGACTGGCAACAGATTTTTGTAGTTCATGCATGTTATCTGCTGGAAAGTGTTCAAGTATTTCCATAGCAAGGGCCGTTGCAATCACATGCTCAGCAACGACAGAAGCTGCTGGAACAGCCGTACTATCTGAACGTTCAACACTTGCTTTATACGCTTCCTTCGTGTCGATATCAACACTCATCAATGGCTTGTAAAGTGTCGGGATCGGCTTCATCACACCGCGAACGATGATTTGTTCGCCATTCGTCATCCCACCTTCAAAACCACCTAAATGATTCGTCGTACGGCGGTATCCATGTTCTTGATCCCATGTGATCTCATCCATGACTTTCGAACCTGGTAAAGTGGCTGCGTCAAATCCGATACCAAATTCCACTCCTTTGAACGCATTGATACTAAGCATCGCTTGTGCTAATTTGCCATCTAATTTTTTATCCCATTGGACGTAACTACCTAATCCAGCGGGTACATTTTCAACACGAACTTCGACGACACCACCTAAGGTATCCCCTGCTTTTTTAGTATCATCGATCAATGTTTTGACTTGTTCTTCGATTTCAAGATCGACCATATTGACTTCAGAGATCGTTGTTTTTTCCTTGATGACTGCCACAGGAAGCTCTTCAGGGATCGTTGCTTTGATTCCTCCAAGAACCGCTACATGACTGGCAATTTCGATATCTAGTGCCGCTAGGATCTGTTTTGCTAAAGAACCGATCGCTACACGCATCGTCGTTTCTCTCGCTGAAGATCGCTCTAACACATTTCTAAGATCTTGGTGTTGGTATTTCATCCCGCCAACGAGATCCGCATGTCCTGGACGAGGTTTCGCTACGCGACGACGTGTGACATGTTTTTCTTCGATGGGTTCGACTGACATCACTGTCTGCCAATTTTTCCAATCTTTGTTTTCCACGATCATCGTGATAGGCGAACCAAGCGTTTTACCATGGCGAATACCTGATGTGATCTGTACACGATCTTTTTCGATCTTCATTCTGCCCCCACGACCGTAACCGCCTTGTCGTCTCGCAAGGTCTTCATTGATTTTTTCAAGTGAAACTTCTAAACCTGCCGGAACACCTTCAATAATGGCAGTAAGTTGTGGTCCATGTGATTCTCCTGCTGTTAAAAAACGCATCTAATTCGCCTCCTCTAAATAGTCTTTCACAGATTCAAGCGGGATTTCTTGAATCCTTGCTTGTCCGATCTTATCTAATAAAATGATTTTCAATGTCTTCCCACGCGCCTTCTTATCGTGGGTAATCGCATCATAAAGGGACTGTTCTTCCCAAGGTTGATAGTTGATTGGCAACTGATATTTTTCAATCATTGCAATCAATTGATCTGTGATTCCAACCGGTGATTGTCCCATTTTCTCAGCTTGTTTGGTGATTTGCACCATCCCGATCGCTACGGCTTCACCATGACTGATTTGGCCATAACCAGCAGTATTTTCAATCGCATGGCCAATCGTATGCCCAAAATTCAACAACAAACGGCTTCCGTTATCAAATTGGTCTTCTTCTACGACTTTTTTCTTCACTCGCAAGGCTTTTTCAATGACTTTTTCGCTATTCGCTAGTAGATCGGCAACTCCTGTTAAACTTGCCAGATCTTGCCACAACGTTTCATCACTGATCGCCCCACATTTGATGATTTCTGCGATTCCCTCTTGGATTCTGCGCTCTGATAAAGTCGTTAACGTTTCTGGATCGATCAACACACCGTCTGGCTGGGCAAATGTCCCGATCATGTTTTTCGCCATAGGGGCATTGATCGCTGTTTTTCCGCCAATACTTGAATCGACTTGTGCCAGTAAAGAAGTTGGGATTTGCACAAAAGAAATGCCTCGCATGTAAGTAGAAGCAACGAAGCTCGCTAAATCGCCAATCACTCCTCCACCAAGCGCAATGACTGCATCACTGCGCGTAAATTGTTCTTTTGCTAAAAACGCATAGAGTTCCGCTGCCATGTCGAATGATTTGCTGTTTTCTCCAGCTGGAACTACATAATGGACGACTTCGTAGCTGGTTCGCAATTGTTGACAGACTTTCTCGCCATAGATCGGAAAAACATTCGTGTCACTGATGACTGCGATTTTTTTATTTTTCCAGATTCCTTCAAGCCACTCAGATACATGGTCAAGTGCGTTTCGTTCAATGATGATCTCATAGCTTTTTTCTGGTAAGACAACTTCTAACATGTCGCTCCTCTTTTCTATAAGGCTTTGATTTTATTCATCGCTTCAACTAAAATCTCTACTTCTGCCATCATTCTTAGGTAGTTCTTTTCATTCAATGACTGCTGTCCATCTGACCATGCGTGGATTGGGTCAGGATGGATCTCTACGATCATTCCATCTGCGCCACTAGCAACTCCTGCTCGAGCCATTGGTGAGACAAGGTCCCAGACTCCTGTGCCGTGACTAGGGTCAACGATGATCGGGAAGTGACTTAATTTTTTGATGATCGGTACAGCACTTAGATCGAAGGTATTACGTGTGGCTGTTTCGTACGTACGGATGCCACGTTCGATAAAAATGATGTTTGGATTGTTTTGTACCGCAATGTATTCCGCCGCATTCAGCCATTCTTCGATCGTTCCTGAAATCCCACGTTTCAAGCCAATTGGTTTGCCAGTTTTACCAACCGCTTCTAGTAAACGGAAATTTTGCATGTTTCTAGCACCGATCTGGATGATATCTGCGTATTCGCAAACCACGTCAATGTGCGCTTCATCCATCACTTCAGTAATGACTTTCAAACCGTAATGATCCGCAGCTTTACGCATCATTTTCAACCCTTCTTCTCCTAATCCTTGGAAAGCGTATGGTGATGTTCTAGGTTTGTAAGCTCCACCACGTAGGATCGTTGCGCCACCCGCTTTTGCCATACGAGCAGTTTCCATGATTTGTTCTTCACCTTCTACTGAACAAGGGCCAGCCATCGTCACAAAACTGCCATCACCGATTTTCACACCATCTACATCAACGACTGTATCTTGAGGATGAAATTCTCTAGAAGTTAGTTTGTACGTATTGGAGATTTTTACAGCACGTTCTACCATATCGTATCTTTCGAATGGCACATCTTGGATGATTTTAGGATCACCGATCAATCCTAAAACAAGGCGATCTTTGCCTTGGTTGATTTGGACTTCTAAGCCCTCTTCTTTGATACGTGAAAGTACTGGTTCTAATTGGTCTACTTCAATTCCTGGTTTAATAATCAAAATCATAAGATAACATCCTTTTTATTTTTATTTTTTTTAACACTGTTTAAGCACTCGATCGACAGTGGAAAATCGTTTTTTTGTTTTCTTAAAATAACTCGTTGAAAAATGAACTACTGTGTTTCTCCTTTCGTTAGGTATAAAAAAAGCCCGCCGTAGACAAATCTACAGTGGGCCTGAAAAATTCTAACAAAAAAGCCACTATAGATTTTCATCTATGTGGCGGACAAGTCATCTCAAACATCCTTAGCCATCATAGATACAAACGTTGTGTTTGCACCCATGAGTCTCATGAATACAAACCTATCTAAAATAGCTAAAGTAATACGTATTCAGTTGTGAATTCAATGTGATTTTCATAAGAAATCGCTCCAAACTGATTTAAGATTGGTTTAAGTATAGATTTCTTTCTGAAATAAGTCAACTACTTTTTCAAATCTTTTTTCTTTTTGTCTCACTGCCGTTTTCGACGAAAGATATTTTTTAATGCCCTTAATGATTTTTCCGTTGACAAAAAATGCGAACATGTGTTCTAATCAAGTGGAAGAGGTGACTGTTATGTTTAAAAATCAAAATCCCATATTTGACTATCAGAAAGAACCTTCTAGAGATATTTTATGTATTGATTGTAAGTCCTTCTATGCTTCTGTCGAATGTGTCGAACGAGGATTAAATCCGTTAGAAGCAAAGCTTGTCGTGATGTCCTATCCTTCAAATTCTTGGGAAGAACGAGGAAGCGGGTTGATTTTAGCTTCAAGTCCGGAAGCAAAAAAAGCGTACGGTATTACGAATATCAGTCGTGCGCGAGATCTCCCCTTTCCTTACCCAAAAGATTTGCACATTGCGCCACCACGCATGGCTTATTACATGGAGAAAAATAAAGAAATCAATGCAATCTATAAAAAATATGCAGATGAAGCCAATCACCATGTCTATTCGGTCGATGAAAGTTTTTTAGATATCACGAACAGTTTGAACTTATTTGGTGTAAAAACAGCAAAAGAACTTGCACAAATGATCCAACAAGACGTAGTGGATCGCACTGGCATCTACACCACTGTCGGTATTGGTGACAATCCATTATTGGCAAAACTAGCACTAGACAATGCCTCAAAAGATTCGCCAGATCGGATTGCAGAATGGCGCTATGAAGAGGTCAAAACTACCGTTTGGCAGATTCCCAAGCTGACTGACTTTTGGGGGATCGGTCGGAAAATGGCCGTACGCTTGAATAACTTAGGGATCGATACTGTCTACGACTTAGCTCACGCAGACTACTATCGCCTAAAAAGTACGCTTGGCGTGATCGGTACACAACTTTATGCCCACGCTTGGGGGATCGATCGTAGTTTTTTAGGCGAAAAATACACACCGAAATCAAAAAGTATGGGAAATAGTCAAATATTGAACAGAGATTATACTCGACGATCAGAAATCGAAATCGTCATCAAGGAAATGGCGGATCAATTAGGAACTCGCTTACGGCGTGCCGAAACAAAAGCCCAAGTGATCAGCCTTTGGGTCGGTTTTTCACTAGGATATATCGATCCTTCTGGCAAAAGAGGCTTTCATCAACAATTGAAAATCCCGGCGACCAATTCGAGCCATGAGCTAGCCGAGGCTTTACTCCGCATATTTGACCAGCATTACAAACGGCAGGACATTCGCAGCATTGGCGTCAATTGCTCACAACTCGTTTATTCTGCTGGACTACAATTGAATCTTTTTGATGATCCGAAAGAACAAATGAATCATGCGAAAGTGGACTTTATCGTGGATAAAATACGACAAAAATACGGATTCAAAGCGATCGTCCATGCCCATAGTTTACTGGAAGGTGGTCGAGCAATCGCCCGTAGCTCGCTTGTCGGCGGTCATGCAGGCGGAATGGCTGGTATTGAAGGTGAAGGACATGCGACGCACGAAAAAAGAATTTCTCGATTACAATGAATACCGCGATCGCCCCTTTGGCTTGAAATGGGGGACCGCTTTTGCTATGGATGAATTAGTCAAAGGGATCGATGAAAACGCAGAAGACGCCCTAAAAGACCTCCCTCCTCAATCGCAGATGAAGAGAGAAGAAATCGATCAAGTCCTGTTACAGTCCTTTCTCTATCGTCAAAAAGTGACTATCCAATTAAATACAAAAGATGAATTTGGCAGGTATTTAGAAAATATTGAAGGCGTATTTTTTGGTGAAAGTGATGAAGAATATATGACAATTGACCAGTACCAGATTCTTTGGGAGGACATTCGTCACGTTGGTTTAAAACAAGAAACAAAATGGTTTGACGTTAGTGACAACAAGACACATGACAAACAAAGTTTTCGCCCCATCGATTGGAACAATCCAAAGCAACAAGTTGAACTGCAATTGATCAAAGATGAATTTTATCAAGCTTTTGAAGAGGAAAATGAGTAAAATGGAGGTGCTGCCGATGACAATGGTAAAGAAACATTTCGAGACTGTCATAATCACTGCTTATATTGCCAAGCAAGAAATTACGATCCAAACAAAAAACGGACAAAACCATAGAGGAGCGATTCAAAAAAAGATGACAGAAGACGGTTTTTACGTAAACGGGGGCTTCATCGCTTGGGATGAACTTGATTCAATCGATTTGGAAGAAGAATATTTTCATTTTTGGAAAAACATCGTCAAACAAGCAATTAACTAGTTCATCCACCTATTGGACACCTCGTCCATCATTGAACGTTCCTTTCTTTCAGCCTAAAAAGCGTCAACCGATAAAAAATACAAACGGTTGACGCTTCTATCAGTAAAGCTAGAAAGCTTCAGTTCAAATAGTTTGGATCAGACAATAAAGGTTTTATTTTATTTGTATCGATAATAAATTCTTGGGTTCCCATAGCACCAGGTGCTACCTCATATTTATCAAAGAAGATGACCAACTGATGTTCTTTATTGATATAAAAATTTGGATCTTTTGTTAATAAAAATGAGCCATTATCCTCCAGAGCAAAGTAAGTTGATTCTGGATTTTTTTCTATCCGTCTTCTCATCTGTTCTTCAATTTCTTTTGAAAGAGCACTGAGATAATCATCACTTTTAAATAATAAAGGCAAGGACAAAACTACTTTATTTTGTTTATCTAGCGTATCAAATTGATTTTTCGTTTGTGTACTTGCTATGGTCTGCTCGATTGAACGATCAATCACTAAAAATCGTTCATCATTGACCAATAGGTGATATCCACCTGTTGTATCGATTTGTTGCCCGTTTTTCTTGAGTTCTTTTATTCCTTCCTCATAAGCCTGTTGGCCCTCTGCAAGATATTTTTGATTCAGCTGATCATGGATTTCTTCTTTCCCCATTATTCTAGGAATAGCAATCGTGACACCTGATTTCTCTTCTTGGAATGAATAGGTTTTCCCAGTAATGATAGAAACCAATTCTCCTAGAATAGGAATTTCTGTCGCCCATACGCGAAAGTCTCTATTTTGAACACCTGCAAACAAAATAAATATTGAGCAGACGATACCCAAACTGATACGACTAACATTTTTCACTTGTCGTTTCACGCTCACTTTTTTCTTTGCGATCATAAAACGCTTGAAAAGCTCTTCTTCTAATTGTTCAGGTATTTCATTTGCATGATACGCCTGATCCATCATGCTTATTTTTTTCTTTGCTCCTCCCATTTCGCTACCCACTCTCCTTTATTTTAAAATTTCTTTGTAATTATCTAGCGAGCGATACATTTTTGTTTTCACAGTACTCTCATTTAAATTTAAAATCTGAGCAATTTCTTTCAATGTAAATCCCTCAAAAAATTTCAAGATAATGATCTCACGTTCCGGACTGGGTGTTTGGCTCAACAATTCTCGTAATTCCATATAAGAAACATCATTTTGAAAATCGATGAATTCAAGACCTTGATAATCTTCCAATTCAAAATTTAATGGAATTCGTTTATTCTTACGCCAATGGTCAATTGCTGTTCGAACTAGGATTTTATAAAACCAAGCTTGAAAATGATCGATTTTCTTTACCTTTGAGAAATCCATCAATGCTTTTTGAAAGCTATCTTGGATAACATCCAACGCATCTTCTGAACTGTGCGTATAACTATAAGCGATTCGGTACATTTTTTGATATTGTGTTTCAATCAACTGTTCTAACTGAGATTCATAATATTTGACTCGCTGCTTTTTTGCTATCCGATTGAAAATATTAGACACCTCCCTATCTCATAAAAAAACAATTTGCATTGATTTTTTATCTCAAATAATAAATATAACCTAGAGCTTTTGTAAAATCTTTGTTTGCTTCCTGACTTGTTCGCGCATCTTCCCTTCTCTGTGACTCATTTATCTCTATCTCCCGTTGCTTTTCTTCTCGGATCGAAAATGTATCCATTGAATACATCAATAAAAAAAGGCTAGTAAACAGGAACAATAAGATTAAGAAAATTAGCTCTATCGTTAAAAATGAATAGTTTTTTTCATGTTTCATCCGCTCACTCCACTTTCTTTTTTTATACTTAATTAGACGATCGTTTTCTAAGAAAAGTTTCAAAAAGATTAACTTTATTTTGAACATTCCTATATTTTAAATTACTATTTCCACACAAAAGACAGGTTTGTGAGATTCTGATACAAGTATTAAGCTCCGATAAAAAGCACCAAAACCCAACAATTATTCATCAATGGATTTTGGTGCTTATTTATGTAGTATTCCACTTCTAGAAAACTATTTATTCGTTTTTAGCAAGAGATAGAACGAATGACCAGATCTTTTCAACTTAACATTGTATAAACGCTGCGAATCGAAGAAACCTTTGTTGACATAGAGAGAAACCCACAAAAATTTGAAAAGCAATCTTGTAGGTTCCTCCTTATTTCTCTGGGCTGAACATATTGCGCCCACAACTAACTGCTAGTTCTCTATCAGTTTTTGATTTTTTTTAGGACTCGTTCTAACCGTGGTCGATTATATCGTTGGATCATGATAAATGGAAGATTAACAACAAGCGCATAAATCACCATTACCCATCCTGCCCATGCAGGATTCCATAGAAAAAAGAGAAAAGCAGGTGGAATCAAAAACCAATGAGTCAATTCTGCTCGTTGTGTCTCAATCACAAATTGTTTCAGAGATTCAATATTATTGTTCGCTAGTTTTGACTTGTCAAAACCATTTTTAGCAATGACGGTCCCATCAGGTAAGCGGTCTTTCCACGCTTTTATTCGAAATTTTTTTTGCCAGAAGTCACCGCTTTTCTCAAATGAAAAAGGGCGGAACCATCGCTTATTTCTTTCAAAAAAGCCATCGTCTACCTGACGAAGTAAGTAAGAGATCCCTAAATGGATAACCAACCACGCCAAGATATCAACGAGAATCAGGCGGAAAGGAGTAAAGTAAATCAGCGGCATAAAAACCTCCTAAAATTTGATTTTTCTTCCTTTCCAAGTCACTGATTTCAAAAGATACGTTTGGATCAACGACCATAAAAACAAGAAAAGGAAAAAGAGAAAAAAGATCGGGAAAAACAACAAGAAAGCAGGGGTGAAATTCCCCACACGTTTGGCAAAGATGATGCATTGGCATACATACAGACAGTAGATGACTAGCGCAAAATGCCATTGATCCGTACGAAAAGCCAATACAGAGCCAACTCCACCAGCTATCCATAATATGGTCCCGAACAAAATAAAGGGATTGGTGGCTTTTGAAGCTGTTGCAAAATCCTTTGTCCACCCTTGGATCAGTTGCTTGAACCCTTCTGGATACATGCGAAAAGCAATCAACTCTTTTCCGCCGTATAAATGGATGGGAAGATCTTTCTTTAGGAAGCGCTTAGCTAAAGCCATGTCATCTAAAATCCCACTAGGCATATCATTATGCCCATCCACCTGAAAATAATCTATTCTTGAACACAAGATACACGGACCGAATGCCCCCGCTGCTTTTACTTTTTCCCCAAACACAGAAAAAGTATTCAATCCTACTAGAATGATCACATTAAAAATAAAAGAAAACTGTTCATAAAAGCGAACGGTCTGATGAAAAGGTTGTAGCGACATTAGTCCACGCTTTCCTCTTTTTTCGTATTCAGCCAATAATCTTTCCAAGCTATTCTCGGTTTGGAAGAATGTGTCCGCATCTAAAAATAAGAAAGTCTCACTTTTAGCATGCGTTGCACCTAACCAACAGGCAGCCGCCTTTCCATGCTGTTCACGATCATTTGAAAAAACTACTGCCCCTAAGCGTTTGGCGATTTCAGCTGTACCGTCAGTGGAAGCATCATCTACTACGATGATCTCTTGTGGTTGGATCGTCTGCTTCTGGATTGATCGAATCAATTTTGGAATCGTGTTAACCTCATTACGTACAGGAATAATGATTGAAACACTTGTTGCATGGCGAGTCGTTGGTGCTGTTTTCGCGAGAAATGGCAATCGATAAAAGATACACCAACCTGCAAGCCAAGCGACGAAAAGGACGATCATGATCAGTAACAAAATATCCCTTCCTTCCTATCCATTCGCTTCTCTTTGCACGATCTTATCACTTACTTGTTGCCCACTCAAAGTAACCATTGGCATACCAGCTCCAGGATTGACCGTTCCACCGACAAAGTATAAATTGTCATAGCGCTCACTATGTTTCCCATGTTTGAACCCATGATTTTTTTTGCGATCTGAGACAGTACCGTAGATTGCTCCCCGATGTGATAAATAATTTTTTTGGATATCTTCTGGGGTCCAACGATTTTCATAGACAATATGTTTTCTCAAATCCGTTAGCCCCATCGTTTCCAATTTGATCAAAATACGTTCACGAAAAGCATCATATTCTGCTTCTGTAAATGGTTGATCTTGTAGATAAGGGATATGAGGTAAAATCTTGATATTCTCATGTCCTTCAATCGTTTGGGAAGGATCAGTCTTATTCACATTGACCAAATAGATCGTTGGGTCTTCTGGCAACTGGTGCTGATGGAAGTTTTGATCAAAATTTTCTTTCTCCGCATTTGAAAAGAAAAAATTATGATGTGCTAATTGCGGATATTCTTTATTAACACCTAAATGCAAGACAAACCCTGAACTTGCTGGTTCAAATTTCTTTTCTAACTTCTCAGTAAACGCTGGTTTTTCATCTAATAACTGTTCATAAGCCGGGATGACTTCCATATTCGAAACAAAATAGTCTGCTTCGATCACCGTGCCATCTGCCAATCGCGCAGAACGGATCTGATCATTCTCTATATTTAATTTTTCAACATAAACGCCGGTATGGAACGTCACACCGATCTCTTTCCCAAGTTTCACGATCCCTTCCGCAATCTTGTGCATCCCACCTGGCACATACCAAATCCCTTGCGCATGTTGCATATAGATCATCATATTCAAAACCGCTGGTGCATCATAAGGAGACGAACCAACGTACTTACTGAAATAACCAAGTATCTCTTGCATTTTAGGATGACTCACTCGTTTTGCGATTCCATCATGCATCGAAGAAAAATAATCAAATCCTTTCAACGCTTTGATCACACCATGTTCTTTTAAAATCTCCATCGTTGAATCAAGCCCTTTGTCAAAATAACCGACTTCTGTATAATCGTAGATTTCTTTTGCGTAGTCTAAAAATGCTTGATACTCTGCCATATCGGTTGCAGACAACATTGGATTTTCTTGCGCCATTTTCGTTAGATCGCTGTATAAATCAATCGATGTATGGTCAGGAAAAAAAGAGCGCCACTGCAAATCCAACCGTTCAATCGGAATGTAATCTGCCATCTGTTTACCACTTGCAATAAACAACTTTTCAAAGATTTGAGGCATCGTCAAAATCGATGGCCCTAGATCGAACCCAAATCCATTCGCTTCTAAACGGTTTAATTTACCGCCTAGATGATCATTCTTTTCATATAAAGTAACCTTGAATCCTGCTTGTGCCAAAGACACTGCTGCAGATAAGCCCCCAAGGCCTCCACCAAGAATAATGACTGATTTTTGTTTGTTTTCCATAACAGTACCTCTTGCTTTCTAAGTCTCAAAGTAAATTTTTACAGCTGGGCATTTTATATGAATCAACTGTAAAAAAACACTTCATATCTATATCTATAGTAGCATATCTGTAAAAAATCTTATTTCATTGCGCATTGTATTGTTATAAAACAATAAGAAAACATAAAATGAAAAACAGAGTAGACAAAACCAAAAAATCGTTTTGTCTACTCTGTCTCAGGCTAACCATTGCTTTTATAATCCATTTATTCTCCACAATCAAAGAATCGGGACAAATAAACCACTGATTTTCTCTTTGACTTTCGTCCATCCACTTCGCCGTTGCCATTCTTCTTTTTTGACTCTTTTCGCATGGGCTAAATCTTCCGCAAAATGATCATTCAATTCATCGATTGTTCTTGATGGTCCATAAATGAACATCGATAACTCATGATTGAGATAAAAACTGCGAATATCAAAATTAGTCGAGCCAATTGTTGCCACTACATCATCGACGATCATATATTTACAATGGATAAATGCGGTCGTATCATAAATAAACACTTCGACCCCCGCCGATAATAAGTCATCAATAAACGAGTTCGTCCCATGGAATGAAATGCCACGATCCCCTTTTCCCGGTATGACCAATTGCACCTTGATCCCACAACGTGCTGCTCGTCTAAGTGCGCCCAATGTTTCTTCATCCGGGATAAAATAAGGCATAGCGATTTTGATCGAATCAACTGCTTTACCAATCAAGTCATTAAAAGAATCTTTGATGATTCGTTCTTGATCATAAGGACCGCCATAAATGACCTGTACGATTTCCGAGCCTTTGGGTGTATCCGTCTTTAATGGAAAATACACATCTTGATGCTTGATGAAATGACTAATCGTTTCCGTTCCTTCATCGAGGAACAACCAATCATAAACGAAACATTCTTGTACCTCTAATACAGAAGGCCCTTCGATCCGAACATTCGTATCTCGCCAATAAGAGAACTTATTACCGCGACCACTATACTCATTTCCGATATTCATACCGCCAGTATGTGCGATTTTGCCATCGATCACAACGATTTTTCGATGGTTTCGCCAATTCGCTTTGTTACTCAACCACGGTGAATTCAAAAGATCATAAGTCCGTACTTCCACACCATTTTCTCGCAGCGCATCTAATAACCGATTCGGAAAAGCAATCGATCCAACACTGTCATACATAAAACGGACTTCGATTCCCTGTCGTGCTTTTTCGATCAAGACAGCCGTCAGTTCTTCGCCGGTTTCATCTCCTTTTACAATATAGTAAAAAAGATGAACATGATGCGTTGCCTGCTTGATATCTTGCAACAATGCTGTAAAAGCTTCGTCCCCTTCTTTTAATAAAGTTAGCTGATTGTCTTTCGTTGGATACTTTTCTGAAAGATGGAAAATCTCGTTAGACAGATCGTGCTTGGCATGGATGATCTCTGAATGTTCCTGAAGGATCTTTGAAACAGTTTGTTGTACGTTTCGCTCATTCGCTACTTGCTGTTTCGGCAACTTCCGTAAACGAGGCTCACGACCAATCAAATAATACAAGATGATCCCAACGATCGGCAGAAATAATAAGGCTAAAATCCAAGCAATCTTAGATGTTGCTTCTCTTTGATCAAAAATCACTAAGTACCCACAAAGAAGAAACGCATAAATCTCCACGATCAACCACGCATAAATGATTTGATTCAAAAAAACAATCAGTGAAACCGCTACAAAAATCAATAAAATCAATAATATTTTGTATTGTTGCAATTTATTCTTTATCATCGTTTTCTCCATGTTTGCATGCTTTATTTTGTCGTTGATTCTTTTTTTTGAGACAGTCAACGATGTTGGTTACAGCACACCTTATTTAGATTATATACGTTATAGTCGCTCTAATGTAAAGGATTTTCTCCTTCCTTACATCTTTTATAGAAACTTTTTTTCTATATAATAGTCATTGTTTTTCACTCCGTATTAAGAAGGGAAAAAAAGCGCTATGATATTCGTCATCTCACAGTCTCTAAAACTGAGTAAATAGTATTCCAAAAATAAGCCAGAAACCCCAATAATTTTCGGGTTTTCTGGCTTATTTCTTAGAATTGTATACTACTGTCAACACTCTATTTCTTTATCAATTTCCCGGAACACTACTTAATTCCCAAGTAAGTGTCGTTGAATATTCTTTGGCTTCTGGATTCGTTCCTTTTGGGACATACAAACCAACACTTTTACCTGCTGTCTCTGCATCTCCAAAACGATAGATCCATGTTCCTGTTCCAGATTCTTCATCTGCTTGTAATAAGATTCTTTTAGTATTTGGTATGATTCTTTGGACGGTTTCTTCTTGTAACGTAGGCGCTGTTCCACCTTGTGCCGTCACTAGTTCTTGATTGAATAAATGGATCTCAGAACCAAGCAACTCATGGCCGTTTTGATTGCTGAATTGTCCATTTTGCGTAACCGATAATTGCCAACCACTTCGTTCATTGTCCGGTCGGCGATCACTGATTTGGATAAAGTTTGGTCGTTCTTGTGTTTCGTTGACCGTACCGTCTTCGTTCAGTAAACGTTGGGGGTGTGCATAGTAGGTTTGATCTTTTACTGAAATGTTCTGTTGTCCAAAATTGAATGACGACGCGAAGTCAATACTTAACAATCCTTGGTTTTCAGGTAATTCAGGTAAGTTTTCAGGTTCAACCTCGTTTTCAGGAGCCAACGGGTCTACAGGTTTTGGTGTCAAAGTTCTAATTTTAGTATAAGCTATATCAGATTCTCCATTGTAATTTTGATCATCAAAACCTTTGTCCCAGTATTCAATTTGAACTTTTGTTTCAATTTCGCCGCTCACATAATCACTTTTAACTCTTCCATTAAAGTTTAGATCAACTGATTTGCCCTTATCTACAGTAGCATCAGGTTTTATTATTAATTTATTTTCTAAAATTTCTATTTGATCAGATTGGATATTCCTTCCATCCAATTGAATGCTTTCTTTGATTATTTCGAGATTCTCAATTCCCAATATTTTTATTTCAAGTCTATCCGAAGGTACACCACCAGTATTTTCAATGTTGATATTGTAGGTCAGTTCCTCTCCTGCTTGAGCAATTTCTTTATTGACTTGATTAGTGACAACTAACCTTGATTGCTCTGCAAAATGAATATTATCGATTAAATTTCCTGTTGTTAACACTCCATTACTCGTGCTGACAGCTTCAAAACCAAAATATGTTACCAACTGATCTTCTGGAACTCTGTAAGTTCCACTGTGTAATGTCCACAAGCCTCTCCCAGAGGACAGTTCTTGAATTGAATTAGGATTATCTGGAGCTCCGATTCGCAGTCTCATTACATCAATACCGAATCTTCCGGCATGGTGCAGATACCATCGTAAAATTGTTCCTGGTTCATAGTTGACAAGTTGATACAACTTTGATGGTTCATTAGCATTTAATTCAGCAAACTGACGCCCAGAGGCAGCTCCAGAAATATTATGAGCTGGTCCAAGACCAAGCTCAATTTTTTTATCACTAGCAGTTGTACTCCAGCCGGGTACATCAGATTCATTTAAAAATTCAACATTTCTTGTAATAACCGGTTCTTCAAAATCGGAATTTACTAACTCATCATTAACCTGTACATATTCATAGTTAACAACTATTGTACCTTCATCAATTATTCCATTAACGTTATCTGGCTTTTCAAATGGATAATAATTAGGTATTTCTTTTGGAGTAGTGGCATACTCCTCTCCTACTTTTCCAGAAATAGCTTCTGATTTAGATAACTGGTTTCCATTTATATCTACATAGTTGATAATTACACTCCCTAGTTGATTCGTCTCCTCAAAAGACTCTTCGGGATAATTATCGTGACTCTGAATGTGTGACTCATTTTCATCCATCTCCTCACTTGTTGAATGCAATGATTCCAAGTCGTCTTTGTCGATTATAGTAATCTGGAGAGTTGAACCCTCTACTGAAACTTCCTGAATCCCCTCCGTGCTAAATACTATCGGCAAACTAAATTGGGATTGACTGCGTTCAGACCGAATGATCCAATTATTAGGTTTATCGAGTGACTGGATTGAAATTTCTGCTGGAAGTAATTCTTCAACTATTTTTGACATTTCAGGTAAAACTACATTTACCTCTAAAACCTCTTGATCCGCTAAAAAAGAAATTTGGATGGGTTCATTTGTCCTACCTGACATGCTTGATTTTTCAAAAGAAAAAATAGGTTCTATCTCTTTTTTTTCTATAGTGTTTTTTGTAGCCGGATTGACCTCGTGGTTTAGTCTATCTTGACTAGTTTCAGTTTCTGCGTAAATCATGCCAAATGGCACAGAGATAACCTGTATGAATAGCATAGTAGTGCTTATTGTAAATAATGTTCTTTTCAAGCTTATGCTCATTAAGTTCCATCTCCTTTACTGCTCTTAAGCATTTTTCACTTTTATTTTTTTCTTGAAAATTAGATAAAGATTCATAATAATTAGAAGAATGATCAGTACCACAGCACCTATCAACCATAAGTTCCATTTTGAGCTAATAGTGATATCTTGTTGGTTCAATGCACGAGCTTCATCTGCATCGATCGTAAACCTCCGTTCCCATTCCCATTCCTCTTCTCCTGAGGTGGCTTTTAGTTTCAACAGATACTCCCCACTACGAAAACGATCACCTTCTAAGGAAATTGGAAAATTGAAATTGGAGTTTGGTGCCATTTGCATTTGTTCTTGACTTGCTTGGTATAAAATATCCTCTTCGCCAACTCTTTGCACCGTTGCTTCAACTTCTAAGCGATTCACAAATGTCGGAGTAAAATTTTGGAGATTGGCACTGATGACATTGCGATAGTTGAGTTGATCAGCAAAGACATCCAACAAATCTAAATCAGGTTGCACGGCGTCTTGGTTATTACTCACCACCACACCGATGATATACGCAAATTCGTTTTGGATGGCGACCCCTTCTTCATCGCTTGTTTCTTCAGTTGTGTCTTCTTTGACTTCTTCGATTCGTAAGCCACCCGCTAAGAAGCCTTCGAAGGCTTCTTTTGGCATCTTCAGATCGAGCGTCACAGTTTTCGTTTCATTACCACCAAGCTCGATGATTTCGGGTTGCTCGATCAAATCATCCAGTGAATGCTGGAGTGTTGGATCTGCTTCTTCCGCATCTTGTCCGTATTCCACTACACCCATCACGTTGGTATACGCGGTATGTGGGGTGATCTTGATTTTCTTTGCTTCTGCGTTTGCGTTTTGTAGTCTCAATGTTAGTTTTTCTGTCTTATCTGGTGCAAGATTCAACTGGAAGTAACGCTCATTTCCTTCTTTTTGATTTTCTGTAAACTCCGGTGTCACATAAAAATTTAATGTTCCTTCTTCTGCACCCACGGACATTGGCACTAACAAATTAACCAATAGCAGAAGCACTACGAGACCCACTTGTTGGATTTTATTTTTTCGATATGTAATTGCTTTTTTCATTCTTTGACCCCTTCCTTTAAAGAAAGTAGCGCTACAAAATTGTAACGCTACATCATTCATTTCTATGCCCTAAAACAGCTTACTTTCCGGCGCTTTCGAATCTGGATTAAGCTTCGTCATTTTCTTCTGGTTGCCCGTCATCTTCTCCGCCTACTCCATTACTACCAGGCGTATTGGATAATTCCCAAGTAAGTGTTGATTTGTATTGTGTCGCATCTTTTGCTGTAGAACCAGGAACAAACAATTGGATTGCATTATTTGTTACCACTTCAATCGTATCATCTGCTTCTTGTTTATCTAAATCTGCTTGATTTCCCCAAACGACTGAAGAAACACCTGCACCTTTATCTTTTTCTGCAGTCATCACTGAAACAGCAGAAGCGTTTGGCATCAACTTCAAATAATTGACTTCATCTGTATTCGTAAATGGTGCGTTGAATGACGGCGCATTCTCAGGTGTACTTCCTTCATATTGGATTCTTGGATCCAACAATGAAATCTCTGCACCGAGCAATGTATCATTTACCGTTTCAGTCGTTGCTTTAAAGTCTGTCATACGTACTTGCAGATCCCAACCAGCATTCGTTCCTCGGACATCTTGTACTTGCGCAAAACTGACATAAGGAACTTTATTTTCTTCACCAGTCGTACCCTTTTTTTGTTGTTTTTCTGCAATCATGTTGTAGGTTTGATTTTGATTCGAGATGACTTGTGAACCGAAATTCATCGTGACAGCTTTCATGATCGATAAAGGTCCTGTTGTTCCTGGAACTTCAGGATCAATGTCAACTTCCGGTCCTTCTTCTGGCGGAACAACGACTAGTTCATCATCTTCATTTGCTGTAAATCCAATCGTTCCATCGGTTGTTACGTTACGTACTTCTTTTGATGTTTCTTCAGTGGTTTCTTCGGCGAAAGCTGTGATGCCTCCGGCAAAAATGGTGGATGTTAATGCTGCAATAGTTGCTAATCTAACGAATTTCATTTATCTAAGTCCTACTTTCTTTTTTTGTTTTCTTACTTTTGTGCTTCCAAGACCAAAAACTAAGTGTAACTACAATAATCAGTATTCCCAAAATTTTCCAAGCAATCATCCGACTATCGCTCGTTTTTGGTAGTCTTATATGATCGACTTGCACCACGTTTGACGGTGGTTGGGTGATTTCTTTTGGCAAGACGGGTTTAATCCCAACTTCTGGTGCTGGATCTGGTGTTCCTGGTGTTTCATAGACGCCAGTAAAACTAACTGTTCCTTCTGTTTCTACTGAGCGAACTTCTGCTCCATAAACGATCAGCGGCATATAAATTTGAATAAATAACATACCTATACTCAGTATGTATCTTTTTTTAAATTTCATATCCCTCCCCCTGTAACCTTTCTCACATGAGAGTAATTATCATTACCCTCCGCATAAACAAGATTAACGTAGTAATAAAAGAAAATAAATTCATGATTTTCACTAATTAGCGAACACCCTTGTTACCACTTTCACTATACATTTCTGATATATTCACTCTTCCAGCTACACAACAAAAAATCGACGAGGGACCACTGGGAGCAAATAATCCCTTTAGGTACTTCATCGATTGATATCATTTTTGGACTTCTTAAAACATATGATCGAATAAAGAATTCAAACTTGAAAAAATGTTGCCCCAGTCATTTATATCAGGAACTCGATTGATCAGCACGTATTCCTTATGCAACTGATAGTCCAACATATAAGGACGATAGTTGGTCACAATCAAATCTACATGTTCAAGATTCAAACGTTCTTCGGTCAATTCATGCAAAGGTACAAACAGCACATGATGCTGCTTTGACAACAATTGGCTAGCTTGGACTTGGATCCACTGAACAAGTAAGTGATTCCCTTCCAAAAGAAATAACACTGTTTTTTTTGGTGAATAATAAGTGAATAAAATTTCTGTATACATTGTTAAACTAGCTACGATGTCAGATAAATAATCTTCTGAAAAAGAAAATTTTTTTTGATTCCTGAGGATAAATTGCTTATTTTTTTCATAAGTTGCCTTATATAGATCTTGGATGATTCTATTCTCCTCGCTTAGTAACTTATTTAAAATTGGGCTGATTTCATTGTTGATTCTTCTGCCTAGAAAAAACGACTTTAAGAAGATTGGCAAGACTGAATTATTCTCCACATTGATACCAAATACTCGGAAATAGGATTCGACAACTTCAATAATTTCCGTCCATTGGTTATACTGATCGAAAAAAAAAGCCTCTTGTTCAACTCTGTCAATGGGTCTTTTACTCACGATAACAAAGAAAAGCCAGATCACTTCATCGGGATGCATGCTAATTCCGTATTTTTTTTCGATGAGCGGAACGAGTTCAGAAAGTAAGAGAAAATCTTCTGCATCTGAAATGTCTATCTCTTTGATACTCTGGGGAATAGAAATGATATGTCCTTGCTGATTTCTGATCATCGAAATATACAAAAAATAATAAAAAGCATTGACCATGATTCCTGTCCCCAATTTATACTTGCCAAGACGCTCCCCTAACTTAGCCAAAAACATTTGATGGATACTTTCCGGGGGATAGACCGTATAAGGGGTAGGTTCTCCTTCGTAAAAAAAATCAAAAAAAAACTTGCGGATATTGCCTTCTTTTCCCACAAGATCCACCGGTTTTAAGCTAAGTGAAAGCTGATATTCTTTTAGAGCCTCATTGATTTGAGCGACTGATCGTAACATCGTACTTTCAGAATAATTATAACGATCAGCTAATTCTTCGATGGATACTAATTCTCCGTAAAAAATGTCACTGATGATCTCAAACCAAATCTCAGATTGTAATAATGCTTCTTTTTCCTCATGATACAGTCGTCGATTTTTTTCTTTAAAAAAATAGCCAGTGGTATTTGACTCAAAAATCGCACTCTCCTCAAAATAGTTTTTCAGTTCACTGACATCTTTTAGGATCGTACGTTTAGAAACACCTAGTTGCTGCGACAGTCCAACGATCGTAAACATATTTTGTTGTTCGATCACATTTAGGATACGCATCCACCTTTCCGTAATTGTGTTCGTAATAAACTTTAATTGTAATTCTCGCATTTGAGCACCCCGTTTGTTTTTTTTATCTATTCTTAAAAAATAGATTGTAAACATGTATAACAAAAATGATGGAGAAATACTAATAATAAATTCGCGGAAAATCTAAAAAATAACTTTATCAAAATTTCTGGTAGAAGCTATTTATAATCTTATTCCCCTTATTTCTATCTCTAGTCAGCTACTGCCTATGCATAACAAAAATCTACAATCTTTAGGCTTACATTTTATGTACTTTCGTTTAGTTATTATCAGTTTTTGGATTTTTAAAAATCAATTTCTATTATATGTATTTTTAATGAACATTCTTTCGTTATACCTGATTCTCTAACTATACTCACAAAAAAAGTATCTTTCACTTCAAAAAATATGAAAATTGAGATAATTAACCTATTTTACGAGTAGCTTATCTCCTTGCATAAAAAAACGAACATCCTATAGCCATCAAACTATTTAAAATAACGGATAAAATAATTATTGTCCATTTATTTATTTCTCTAAAATCAAGGGAATTTATTGATTTTATTTTCCAGAAGTAAGAATAAATACATTCAATCTAAAAATAAAACGATCCTCCCTAAGCGATAATATTGGATCAATATACAGCGTAAAAATGGTCACTATATCTTTAGTTTCTCCATAATTTTTGCTCGTTTCACGTTCTTCAACCAGCTCTCTGTCAATGCAAAGGAAATCACTTCATACATTTACCGAACCAAAAACAAAACAATTTGACAAGTACAAATTTATACCCGTATGATTGAGCTATAGCAACGACTGCCAAATCAACCATAAAGGAGAATACAAGTGATCAATCAACTTTTAAGAGAGCAACAACACTTTTTCGCAACTGGGCAAACAAAATCGATCGACTTTCGCTTGGCGCAATTAGCGAAACTGAAACACGGAATGAAAGAAATCGAGATTGAATTAACGCAAGCATTGTACAAAGATTTACGAAAACCAGCACATGAAGCATACGTAACTGAAATTGGTGTCGTCTATCAAAGTATTTCTATGATGATCAAAAAATTAAAGAAATTCGCCAAACGTCAACCCGTTCATACACCGATCTATATGTGGGGGAAAAGCTATCTGGATTATGAGCCTTACGGACAAGTCTTGATCATCGCTCCTTTCAATTACCCTTTTCATTTAGCGATTGAGCCACTGATTGGGGCAATCGCTGCGGGAAATACGGTAATTTTGAAACCAAGTGAATTAGCGCCTAATGTGTCCAACGTTTTGACAAAACTGATCCGCTCCATTTTCCCCAAAGAATACATTACCACTGTTGAGGGTGGTGTGGATGTAACGACTGAATTACTTGCGCAACGCTTCGACTATATTTTCTTCACTGGTAGCGTACCTGTTGGGAAAATCGTGATGCAAGCAGCCGCCAAACACTTGACTCCTGTCACTTTAGAATTAGGTGGAAAAAGTCCGGTGGTCGTGGATGATACCGCGAATCTGAAATTAGCAGCCAAGCGTATCATTTGGGGGAAATTGCAGAACAACGGACAAACTTGTATTGCACCAGATTATGTTTTAGTGTCCCATAAACGAAAAGAGGCATTGATCAAAGAAATGACGGCCGCTATCAAAGAGTTTTATGGTGCTGATATCAGAAATAATACCGATTATGGTCGAATCATCAATGATCGGCATTTTGTGCGACTACACAAGTTGTTGGAAGCAGATCAGTCATTCGTTATCGCTGGTGGTGAAACGAATCGGGCGGACTTATTCATTGAACCGACTTTACTAGATCTTCCTTCTCATGAAGCAGTAAGCATGCAAGAAGAGATCTTTGGTCCGATTTTGCCCATCTTGTCATTCGATACCATCAACGATGCGATCGCCCAAATCAAACAGTATGAAAAACCTTTAGCGCTATATCTTTTTACAACTTCTACCATGAATAAAGAGAAAATCATGTCTGAAATTTCCTCAGGGAATGTCACTGTCAATGATGTTCTCAAGCATGTTGCCAACCATCATTTACCTTTCGGTGGAGTGGGGGAATCTGGTATTGGTAGTTATCATGGCAAGTATAGTTTCTTGACCTTCTCTCATAAAAAAGGAGTATATGAGAATAGAGCAAAATTCAATGTTCCTGGATTATTTCCGCCTTATAATGAGCGGACATTAAAATTACTGAAACGAATACTTAAATAGAAATTCGACTATTCTAGCACAAATTAAAGAGCAAACCAACAGCTTGCTCCTGTTGGTTTGCTCTTTTACGTAAGATGATTTAGTTTAAGAAATCTTTTTACTTGAACCATACCTTTATTATTTTAAAATAAGAGGTTTATTTTTTATATCCACAAAAAAACTGACCTAATTTTTAGGTCAGCAAATACAATAATATGCTCGCTTACAACTAATTCTCAAAAAGTAAGCTGTTCGTAGTTAGAAAGATTGCGAAACAAAGATTTACCCTTTAAGGAATTGATGATTGAAGGTATCTAAACTTAGCTGATCCATACCAATAGCTTGCTTTAGGTATTTTTGGATCGATCCATACTCTTTTTCAACGACTTGATAAAAACGATCCAAGTAGCTGCTGTCAACGTTCAATGCAACTTCTAGAGCAGCTAGATTTTCTTCGTTCAAGTGGACTTTTTTAGCCTGTGCTAAGATCATGGCATTTTCTGCTTTACGTAATTCGTTCGTACGTAGATAATCCACATAGATTGCTTTTCGTGGCACGTCTAATGACTCTAACAATAGCAAAGCCGCAATCCCTGTCCGATCTTTTCCAGCAAAACAATGGAATAAAAGACTTTCTTCTTGATCTAAAGTAAGAGCCTCATGGAAAAAACGGGCATAGCCTTTTTGAGAAGTCGGATTCAAGGCAATCTCTTCATATATTTTTGTCATGTAGTTCGCCGCTTTTTCTGGTGAGCCGATTTTTACAAAATCTTCCAGCCCAGCTCCTTCGTCTACTACATCTTTCATAATGTCGATATGGATGTATTTCGTCTGAGGAACAGCTTTATCTGGTCGAGCTTGGATTTCATCTTCGCCACGCAGATCAACGATTTTACCTAATCGATACGTTGTTTCTAAACGTCTTGCGTCTTCTTCTGTCAGACTAGACAATTCACCTGAACGCAAGAAAACATTTGTTAATACTTCTTTTCCGTTTCTATTTTTGATGCCACCGATATCGCGAAAATTTGTGATTTTTACCATCTCTGCAATTGCCTGCCTTTTCTCATATTTTAGGTTTGTCTTATCTTAATTTCTTAAAAGAGGTTGTGTACTGCATCTGAAAGAACCACCAAAGATCCTAGTCAGTTTATAATCCACATACTCGACGGTGATGCCCCGCTTCTCTAATTCTTCCCCAATAAATGTAAATTCTGGATCTGTGACATATGTCGTCTCGTTGATTGGTAATCCATTGGTTGCCAGTCGTGAGGCTTGTGCTAAAGACACATTGACACGATCCCATTTGCTTAATTGTTCTGGGATTCCATTGAGGAACGCTTCTTCACATACGATCATCAAACCATCTCTGACAAGGCTCAAGGCGCAGTCTAGGTGTAAGATCGTCGGATGAAGCGGTACCTCGATCACTTCATAGTCAAACCGTTTGACCAAATTTCTTAACCATTGAATACCACGCGTATTAGAAGCTAGACCTGAGTTGCCCGCAAAAATCGTTTTTCCTAGCACCAAGACATCCCCACCTTCTAAGAAAGGGCCTTGTTCAGAATCGATACCTTGCGAAATATCTGGTTTAGGGATCGAAAAATACAAGCATTCGTTTACATTCGATTCATTCACGAGTATCTCACGTATTGGTAGGATCTCGTTTCTGCGATGCGCTAATTTCAAAGAGCCTTCAATCAATAGATCACCGATCGTAAAAAAGGGATCTCGAGTGAAAAAGTTACTGTAACCATATTCATTTCCTAGTTCTTTTTCAATAGTGGTCAACTTTCTTGGAATCAGGACTTCTACCTCATACTTTTCTAATACTTTTTGTAGATTTTTTCGTTCAGCTTCCCAAGCTTTTTGTTGTTCTGGGAAAACTTCATTAAAGTCCTTTCCCATTACTTCAGGCCCACTAAATAACGCTTGGTTTTCTTCTGTCAAAAAATCGACTCCAGTTAATTCTTTCGTTGGAAAGCCAAATTCTGACTGCGCCAAAACCACTCGTTTTAGGGGGGCAAATTCGCTTTTCACAAAAATATGATCCATCGTTTCTGCTTCTCCTTGATTTTGTTCGAATTTTTACAAGAAATAGCATGCGAAACCGACCAAAAATACTAAAACAACCAAAGCAATCATGGGTTCGAGCCATGTTTTTTTCGAAGAAAGAAAGACACTTTTCTTATTTTTCACAAATCCCCAACCGTACTTTCTAGGGAGTTGTACTTCTAATAATATCCCCCCTGATAGAGGCAATAGTGCCACTTTATGTCTGGATTTTGCAAATAAGAACAATGACATAAAATAAAGACCGAATTGGATGATTTTGATTAATCGAATGATTTGGATATTTTTGATTTTTCTCACTATTTCTCTCCTTCTATCCTAGCGGTTATCACCTAACAATAACACCTTTTCTCTTATTCTTAGGATATTTTTTACTTATTTTGGTTAAAGGAGCGTGCTAATCCATTGCCTCTTCTCTCCAAAACCGAATGTACATCAGAAGCAACTTTTTTACTATAACATGAGTTTACTTCTGGTAGCTAAAACCAATCATAATCGTCGGGTTTGGACTCATAATCTGAAAGATCAGTCACTAAATAGCCCACATACGGTTGATTGTCTAATCGTATGTGGACTATTTTCGATCGTATTATTTCATTTCTACACTTTCACCATTTGTTGCGATCACTTTTTGATACCAATAAAATGACTTTTTAGGGGAGCGGGCTAATGTGCCGTTGCCTTCGTCATCTCGATCAACATAGATAAAGCCATACCGTTTACTCATTTCACCAGTTCCTGCACTGATCAAGTCAATACAGCCCCAAGAAGTATAGCCGATCAAATCCACGCCATCATCGATTGCTTTCCCCATTTCTTGGATATGTTGGGCGAGATAGTCGATTCGGTAATCGTCATGGATCGAGCCGTCTGGTTCGATGTTGTCGACAGCCCCAAGTCCATTTTCTACTACCATCACTGGGATCTCATAGCGAGAATAAATTTGATTCAATGTATACCGTAGCCCTACAGCATCTACTTGCCAGCCCCACTCGCTCGTTTCAAGATACTCGTTAGCGACACCCCCAAATAAATTGCCGCCACTTTTATCCGATCGATCGTTTAGATCATCTGCAATACAAGTACTCATGTAATAACTAAATGTATAGTAATCGACTACGCCTTCCTTCAAAAGGGCTAAGTCCTCTTCCGTGATCACCACGTCGATGTTTTCTTTTTCAAAGTAGCGTTTCATGTAATAAGGATACGCACCTTTGACTTGGACATCTCCACAAAAATAATTTAAACGATCATTCATTTGTTGCGTCTTTAAAACATCTAATGGATGACATGTTTTGGGATACATCGTGATATACGCCAACATACAGCCAATCTGAAAATCAGGATTGATTTTATGACCGGCAATCACCGCGCGAGCAGAAGCAAGAAAGACGTTATGCAAAGCTTGATACTTTTCTGTTTCGGTATATGTGCGATTGAACAGCCCGTTGATTTGTTTTCCATGCTCTAAGACACCGAAATTGATTTCATTGAAGGTCAACCAATATTTCACTTTATTTTTGTATCGTTCAAAAAGGGTTGTTGCATAGCGTTCATAAAATTCGATCGTCCGTTTATCTAAAAAACCATCATACGTTTTCCCCAAATGAAACGGCAATTCAAAATGCGAGATCGTTACGATCGGTTCGATTCCATATTTATGTAGTTCATCGAAGATCGCATCATAGAATTTCAAGCCTTCTTCATTTGGTTGTTCTTCGTCCCCATTTGGAAAAATCCGTGTCCACGCGATCGATAAGCGATAGGCTTTAAACCCCATTTCAGCAAACAATGCGATATCTTCTTTGTAGCGATGATAAAAATCGATGGCGGTATGACTCGGGTAGTAATAGTTGGTCTCATCGATCACTAAATCAAATGTGCGTCGTTTCCCCATCGTACGATTGCCTGCTCGATTATGATCGCTGATCGAATCTCCTTTCCCATCTACATCCCATGCCCCTTCACATTGATTCGCCGCTGTCGCGCCACCCCATAAAAAATTCTTTGGAAAACTCATCAGTCATTGCTCCTTTTCAATTTGATCGATAGCCTTACCGCAGTTATTCTAGTGTTGGGTATAAAAAAAGACCTAATCAACCACCTAAAAAGGCCGTTGATCAGGTCTAGCTTAACTGAATAATCACTATCCTATCTAAACGATACTATTTTTTGTAACCGTTGTCAAACACAGATTTTATTCATCCTCTTCTGCTAATGCAGCAATCACTTGGTTCACATTCAAAATATTCTCTGCACCAGAACGAACATATTCAGGCTGCGTGCCAACCATTTGACTATTGATAAACTCGATGACCATCGGCATATTCATTCCTGCATACAGTTCGATCGATTCTCCTTCCATGATCAATTGGGCAATGCTGTTTGCTGGTGTCCCGCCCATCAAGTCACAAAAGACCACATAGTCTTCCAACGAAGAAACGGCCAAAAGAAATTTTTCTTTGAAGTCCTCTGTTCCTTCTTCTGGTAATAAAGGAATCGTGTGGATATGAGCTTGCGGTCCCATGATCATTTCAGTACTTGCCTTTAGTCCTTCGCAAAGTTGTCCATGACTGACAAGAACTAACTCTTTGCTCATTTACAACACTCTCCTATTTTGAGATCACACCTAGAGCAGATAAGACCACGCAGATGATCAAGACGATAAAAATCGCTCTTGTGGATGTCATATTCTTTTTACCTAATAACCAATACACCCCGCCAACGATGGCTGCTGGTAATAATTTAGGGAGGATCATATCGATATTATTTTGCATATTCATCGTTACATCACCGATACTTGGCGCCCAGGAAAATTTCACATTCACCATCGTAGCAACCAATGCGCCAACCATAAATACCCCCAGTAAGGTTGCGGCATCTGTTAAAGCGGTCAACCGTGATTGCATCGTCGTGACTAAAGAAATACCTTCCTTATAAGCAAACTGCAATTGTTTCCAACGAAAGATCATGACTGCGATTTGTGCGGCGATCCAAATAAAAATACCTGCGGGGTTACCATTGATCGCCATGTTAGCTGCTAATGCCCCAAAAATAGTTGGGATCAATGCGGCGAAAATGGAATCGCCAATGGCGGCGAACGGCCCCATCAATCCAGCTTTCATCCCAGAAACAGTTTCTTTTGAGGCGATGCCTTCTTTTTCTTCGATCGCTAAATCGATCCCTGTAATGATCGTATTGAAAAAGTTTGAAGTATTGAAAAACTGTGTATGTGTCTTCATGATTTCTTTTAATTCGGGTGTATCATCTCCATAGATTTTTCGCAGTTGCGGCAAAATCGTGTAAAGATACCCTGAACCTTGCATCCGTTCATAATTCCAGCCTAATTGGAAGGTCAATAGACTTCGCCGATTGATTTGTGTAAAATCTTCTTTCGTTAACTTGTAATTAGATTTCGTCATCTTCGATTTCTCCTTCCTCAGAGGTTGAATGTGGAGGTGCTACTTGCTGATTCTCTGTTCGTTGATTATTTTTATAACTGATCGCTGCCAACGAGAAGCCAATCATTGCCACTGCCAACATCGGTAGTGAGTTGAAGGCTGCTGGCAAATCTTTGACAACACTTGCGACACTCGTTCCAAGTAACTGGACATTTGAGAACAATGTAGCTAACAAGGCAGTGATCGTAAAACCTAAAATCAGATAAGGAAAATGTTTCTTGACTGGTAAATAACGTAGTAAAATAGCAAAACCGACTGCTGGTAAAACGGCTCCTGCGACAGATAAGCCATCCCCTAACCATTTCAAATCGCCGTTTAGCACAGCAACGACGTTTTCAACGAGTCCGCCACCAAATGCTAAAGCTAGAAAGACAGGGATCATACGTGATAATGACCATGGAAGAGCACCTAATAAATAATTGCGTTCAATTGCTTTATAATTCATTGTTTCTACATGTTGATCGATACGATGAGCGAAGTACGTATTCGCAAAGCGGGCTAAAATATCTAGCTGGATCATTAAACTAGCGACAGGAACGGCAATTGCTGCAATTGCCTGTTCTGGATTCATTCCTAATGATATAGAAAAAGCAGTTGCCAGTATCGTTCCTGAATTCGCATCGATTCTTGAAGCCCCACCAAATGTACCAACACCTAAGACGGTCAGTTGCATACTTCCTCCGATGATCAAGCCAGCTTGCAGATCACCCATGACTAAACCGGCGAACAATCCGGCAAAAACAGGGGCACTCATCGAGGAATAGATTTGTAGTTCATCTAAAATTTGATAACCTGCGTATAAAGACAATAATAAGATCTGCCACCATTGAATGGACATTTACTAATCCCTCCTTATTTATTCAAAAGACTCATGAAGTCTTCTGCCTTATCACTTGGCACCATTTGTGCGGTCAAATGGACCCCACGTGCATGTAACTGTTTAAAATCTTCAATATCTTTTTCGACCACATTGATCGATTTTGTGATTGATCTTGTTTCATTGGTTTGAGACATATTCCCCACATTGATTTCCTTGATCGGTACACCTAATTCAACAAGTTTCAATAATCGATCAGGTTTTTTCGCAACGATCAGTAAACGTTGGGAATCGTACTTCCCTGCCAAGATATTTTCTGCTGCTTTTTCAATTGGCAAAACACTCAACTTAACTCCTGCTGGCGTTGCTAATTTCAATCCGCTTTTTTCTACTGCATTCATTGCGACCTCATCATCCGCCACTAATATTCGAGTAATCGACAACTTCGTTACCCAAAGATTCGCGACTTGTCCATGGATCAAACGCCCATCGATTCTTACACCAATAATTGCCATTGTTCCTTCTCCTTTACAAATAAATTTCCTATCCCCAAAAACAAAGGTAACGCTTTCATTCTTTGCCTGATTTTTGATACCAAGGGGTTGCTGTCTGATTGATCACTTGATTCAAGGCTTCAATATTCTGTCTACCTTGTGTCCGCAGCCATTGGATAGCCCCTTCTTTTCCAGACTCTACATACGCTTTGACGCCGTCTTTCCAAGTCGCTCGCCCACACAAGACACCATTGAAGCTGGAACCTGACTCATGCGCAAAGATCAGTGTTTGTTGGAATAATTCAGCCGACACACCGGCACTTAGGAAAATAAATGGTAAATGGGTCGTCTCACTTTGTGCCTTAAAAAAGTCAGCTGCTTCTTTTTTACTATAAACGATTTCCTTTTCGCCAAAGCCTTCCACAAAGTTCATATTAACTGGTACTTCAACTTTCAAAACATCTACTTGGTATCTAGGTTTTGAAAATTCTTTCATCATTTCGATCACTTTATGCGGTTTGATCTTTGCATACTCTGGTGAAGCGTTATCATTTATTCCAGCATCATAAGAAAGTAGTTCTAAATAAAATGGGCGATCTTCTCCTGCACACTCGCTTCCCAGTCGCTCAATAAAGATATGTTTCAAATGATTGATTTTAGGATCTTCATCCACATCATAATAAAGTAAAAATTTGACTGCATCCGCCTGTTCTTCTTTCAATCTCAAGGAAGACCAATCACTTAACAGGTCTGGTAAACGTCCAGGCGTGGAGACATCATAACCTGTTTTTTCGTAGGCTAAAAGCAAACCAGCTTCTTGATCTCGAACTTTGGCAGCGGGTAATCCATATTCTGGATCTAACAAAATAGCTGAAGCATAAGGCGTCAACTCACTAGAAACCAACGCTTTGAATTCGATCAATTGTTCCTCTGTCGGCGTTTGCCCTAAGGCCGACAGCATTTTTTTCAATGCGCCTCGCTGATCGATTGCTAATGCACTGATGATGCCGTCTTTTGTTGCCAATTGCTCCATCGCTTTTTTCTTGTTTGGTGTCATCTTTTTTTGTTTCCTCCTTTATTCCGCATCGGGATATTCATGGATCGTCACGCCTTTGACTACTCGGTTCACGGTTCCTGTCGGTGAAGGCGTGTCAGGTGTATTACCAACTTTGATCGACATATGCAAAGCAATGATTTGTGCGGTTAAAATCATGACTACAGATAAATACGCATCAGGTAATTCTAACGCTTCTGGCTCTAAGAAAAAGTTTGTCCCAGAAAAATCTCTGTTTGTTGATTGAGCGATTGCTAAAACATTGGCAGCAATACCGTTCTCATGGATTTCTTCTAAAATATCTATATCATAGTTGCGTGTATACTCTTGGTTCGTCACAAGCCCAATCACTAATGTTTGATCATTGACAAAGGATTTTGGTCCGTGACGAAAGCCCATCGAAGAATCAAAGATCGTCGCGATTTTTCCGGCAGTCAACTCCAAGATTTTCAGCTGTGCTTCTCTTGTTGCTTGCGCTAAACTTCCAGAACCTAGATACGCCACTCGATCAAAAGGAATCGTTAAGAACCCTGCTAATTCTTGCTCTCTTTCAATCACACCTCTACCAATACGGCTCAATGTGTGGAGATATTTTTGTTTCTTACCTGTATTCGTCGTATCAAAAAGCCAAAGTGCGCTCAATAACATACAAGTAAAGCTACCTGTCATGGCAAAGCCGGCATCATTTGATTTTTCTGGCATCAACAACAAGAAATGTTGCGATTGTCCATGTCCGATTTTTGCTAGCTCGCCGTCTTTTGCACAGGTAATGGTCAAATGAAAAAGTGTGTTTACCACTTGATCCGCAATATTGACCGCTGCTAAACTTTCCGGACTGTTGCCACTTCTCGCAAAAGAAACGAGTAATGTGGGTTGATCAGGAAACAAATACTCTTTGGGTGAAGCCACGATATCTGTCGTACCAAAACTGTGAAAGGCAAAACGTTCCGTATCCCCATGTTCATTTAAGTAAGGAACGATCGTATCACCGACATATTGAGAAGAACCCGCACCGGTAAAAATGACTTGAATTTGCTTACCGTTGGCTCTTTTGTCAAGTTCATCAAAGAACTGAGAGAGTTCATTTTGCTTTTCTCCCAAGATTTCCACAACCTCTTCCCAAAGATCGGGCTGCTGCTTGATTTCTTCTGTAGTGATCCTTGCACCTATTTTTTCTAATTCATCCTTTGACAGTTCAAACATTTTTCATTTCCCCCCTAGATTACTCCGAACATGACGGATCTTATAATGGAATTGGTCTGCTCTTGCGATACTATCTGTGTATTCGATGATCTCGTTTTTGACATTGAACGTCGTCCGTTTCAAATGTAAGATCGGCGCTCCATCACAGATGTGCAGCAATTCCGCATCTTTTGCATACACAATACTTGCGTAAAATTCTTCTTCTGCCACTTGGACATGTTGATCAAAATCTTCCAGAAAGACATCATACAAAGGCTTACTTTCCAATAATGATAAATCAAGACCAAGAAACAGTTTTGCTGGTAAATAGGATCGCTCAACCATTAAAGGCACATCGTCTGCTAAACGTAGCCGCTTGATCTTGAAGATCGCTTCGCCTAAATTGACATTCAAACATTCAGCCAACTGCTTGGTCGCTGCTAGTTTTTCAAATGCTAAAATACTCGTTTTCGGTGTACGTCCCAATGCTTGCATCTCTTCTGTGAAACTGTAAGCCCCCGCCAAACTGCCGGCTTGATTCGATAAGTCACTGACAAATGTTCCTTTTCCATGTTTCTTATAAATGTAACCAAGTGTTTCTAACTCCTGCAACGCTAGCCGAACCGTCGTCCGACTCACCCCATAGTACAGACATAATTCCCGCTCAGACAACAATTTATCATGAGGGATCATTTCTGCCTCGATATGTTTTTTTAGTGCATCAACTAGTTGATAATATAACGGTTTCCCCTTACTAGAGTTTTCCATTTTTATACCCCTTCCGAACTGGTTATAACCACAAGACAATCGTAAGTCAAAAATAACCGTACGTCAACACAAAAAACACCATAAAACAGCTATATAACAACGTTTTTAATGAAAATATATAAATCACATTTAAATACCTCGAAAATACCAGTTAAAATAAAAAAACATCATAACAATAGCAAAAATAAATAAAATCCTTGTAATCAAAAAGTTTATTTACCTCATTTTTTTATAAAATAATGAGTACGATCAACTCCTCTTTTTCTTATAATTAGCAAAATTTTAATAAAAAATAACATAAAAAAAGAAACACTCCATTTCGCACCGATAAGTACTTGAAGTGTTTCTTTTCCGTTATTTTAAAGATACAAATTGACTAGCGAATAAGCTTTTCTTGCCAAGAAGAAGCTGTCTGCATCAAGACTTCATTTAACTCTTCGATGTTGCTTCTTCCTTGTTCAGCTAACCATTTTTTTGCCGCTTGTGTTCCTTGTTCTGCAAAAGGTGTCACGCCACTTGCCCACGTCGCCCGTCCGCATAAAACACCATTGAAAGAAGAACCTGCATTTTTAGCAAAACGCAACGTCTCTTGGAATTGTTCCGCACTGACACCTGCACTCAGAAAAATAAACGGTAAGTCAGTTGCTTGACTTTGCTCTTGGAACAAAGCGGTTGCTTCTTGCTTGGAATACATGATTTCTTCTCCAAATCCTTCGACAACATTCATATTGACCGGTACTTCTACTTTTAAGACATCTACATTGAACCTAGGATCAGAGAAAACCTTCATCATTTCAATGACCTTTTTCGGTTTTATTTTCGCATATTCTTTTGAGGTAGCATCAGCGATCGTTGCATCGTAAGACAATAATTCTAAAAAGAAGGGCAGATCTTCCGCTAGACATTCCGAACCGATTCTTTCCACGTATGCTTGTTTACGTTCATTGATTTCCTTGCTTTCGTCAACATCATAGTAAAGCAAGAATTTGCATCCGTCTGCTCCCGCTTCTTTTAATCTTTTGACTGACCAAAATGCTAAGGTATCCGGCAAACGTCCAGGTATCGTTGTATCATATCCGGTTTTCTCATAAGCCAATAACAAACCAGCTGTCTCGGCACGTTTTTCGGCAGCAGGCAACCCATATTCTGGATCTAAAAGAATGGAAGAAGCGAAAGGGGTCAACTCTTCAGATACACTTTCTTTGAAAAGGATCAAATCCTCCGCTGCCACCTCCGCTTTGTGTGTTGCTATCATTTTTTTCAACGCACCTCTTTGATCAATCGCTAAAGCCCCAATGATGCCTTCTGGATTGCTCATCTTTATCAATGCCTGATATTTTTCCGCAGATACTTTTCTCATCTTTTCAACGTCCCTTCTAACCTAGAATCGATCAAACCAACAATTTCTTCTTGTGTGGCAGCCGCAATAAACGCCTGTTTAAAGCCATCATCCATCAACATTCGTGCCATTTGCGAAAGAAGTACCAAGTGGCTAGTCCCCGCTTCTGCGGCTGGAATAAACAAAGCAATCACATACTTGATCGGTTGACCGTCTAAACTATCCCATGCAACCGCATTCGTTAATTTCAAGATAATGATCGTTGGCTCTTGGATACTTTCACTTTTGGCATGAGGGATCGCAAAGCCATCCATCATACCAGTCGTTCCTTCTGCTTCTCGTAGCTTTAATCCATTTTTGACCGCTTGCTCGTCAGTCGCCTTTCCTACTTCAACGATTTTTGTTGAAAGAAAGTCAAACACCGCTTCACGAGTATTTGACACAACGTTGGTATAAACAAATAAGTTATTCATCAAAAGAATCCTTCTCCTTTCACGCACGTAGTGACTTTCTTTTTTGAACTAAGCCCAGTAATACGCCGCCCACAACAGATCCAGCAAGAATCGCCAGAACCCACAGTAAACCATGTGTCACTACTGGTAAAACGAGAAACCCGCCATGTGGTGCCGGAACTTGTACCCTAAAGAAATAAGTCAAGACAGCAGCAATTGATGAACCAAGCATCATGATCGGCAACACACGAAGCGGATCTTTTGCCGCAAAAGGAATCGCCCCTTCCGTAATATGTGTTGATCCTAGAATGAAATTGACTAAACCAGCATTTTTTTCGTTTTTCTCGAAGTATTTGCCAAAAAGCAAAACAGCAAACCCAGTAATCAATGGCGGCGCTATACATGCTGCGGAAACACCTGCCATGAAGCTGGTATTCCCTTGCGCCAAAAGAGCCGTTCCAGTCACGTAGGCGGCTTTATTGATCGGGCCACCCATATCGAACGCACACATACAACCGACGATCACGCCTAAAACTAATGGACTTGAATTTTCAAACCCTGCCAGAAAATCCATCATGCCTTCATTGATACTCGCCATCGGTCCTGAAATGACCGTCATGAGCAACCCGGTAATCAGTACACCTAGTACGGGATATAAGAAAATCGCTTTTAAACCATCCAAGAATTTAGGCAAAGGTTTTAACGCTTTCATTAATCCCAACACGATATAGCCCGCCAAGAAACCGGAAATAATCCCTCCTAAGAAGCCCGTCCCACCATCTGAAGCGATCAGTCCGCCGACAAAGCCTACAACCAACCCAGGTCGCTTAGCAATTCCTTCAGCAATAAACGCGGAAAGAATCGGTACCATCATACTCATCGCAAAACCACCGATGCGATTCAGACTCGCCGCAAATTCATTGTATTGCGCATTCGCCGGATCAGCAGAATAGATTCCCCATAGAAAAGAAATTGCAATCAAGACCCCACCACTGACCACAAAAGGCAACATATGGGAAACCCCATTCATCAAATTCTTATAGATGCCGTGACCAATGCTTTGTTGC
Organism: Enterococcus sp. DIV1298c; assembly: GCF_017316315.1. Lineage (NCBI taxonomy): Bacteria > Bacillati > Bacillota > Bacilli > Lactobacillales > Enterococcaceae > Enterococcus > Enterococcus sp. DIV1298c. The sequence continues at coordinate 59,905 of NZ_JAFLWG010000041.1, forward strand.
GCATGCTGTTTTTCATTATCTGTTGTTTTTACTTTTTCAGAAACCACTCCTGCTCCGCTTAAAGCCGCCGCAATCAGCTGTTCGGCTTCTTTGATCCCTTTAGAGACGGAAACATCAATGATTCTTTTTCCAGCAAACCGTTCAGATTGAACATCTTTATCCGCTGCAATAATCACTGCCTCTGCTTCAATGATTTCTTGTTCTGTCAGTCGATTTTCCACCCCTACTTGGCCATGCGTTTCCACCTTGATCGAAATCCCTTTTTTCTTCGCTGCCTGTTCCAGTGCTTCTTGTGCCATATACGTGTGGGCAATTCCTGTCGGACAACCAGTTGCTGCAATTAATCGATACTTAGCCATTATCTGAATTCCTCCTTATGAATGGTGATTTCTTTTTTCAACTCTGCTACATCTGTAAAATCAGTTAATCCTTTTTGAAACGCAGTCGAGCTACCAGCAGCTAAACTGTTCTTGAAAAAATCTATAGGATCTTCTCCTTTGATCATCCCTGCCAAAAAAGTCCCTAATAATGTATCGCCGGCACAAGCAGTATTGACGACTTTTCCTTGCGGTGCATTTCCTGATAAACAATAGTCATTGTTCACGTAAATTCCACCAGCTTCACCTAATGACAACAACACATGTTGAGCCCCTGCGGCTAATAACTTCTGACAATAGTTGACGTATTGCGTTTCTGCGATTTCTTCCTCAAACCATTCTGCCAATTCCTGTTCATTCGGTTTCAATAAAAACGGCTGATACTTTAAACATTGGGTAACGATCTTAGCACTTGTATCTAAAATCAAACGCACGCCATTCTCATGACAAATTTTACTGATTGCCACTAAGGTCTCTTCTGGCACGCCTCTTGGCAAGCTCCCCGAAACACAAAGATAATCCCCCGCTGACAATTGCTTGATTTTCGCAAGTAATTCTTCGATCCCCTGTTGATCAATCTCTGGACCACGATTGACTAGCTTGTATTCATCGGCTTCCTCATTCACCTGAGTAAATACATTGATTCTAGTCATTCCCGGCACTGAAACAAAACGAGCTTCAATCCCTTCCTTGGTCAAACAGTCTTCGATATAAGCCCCGGTAAACCCTCCACTAAAACCGAGCGCAGTATTTGGTATGCCTAGTTTCTTTAAAATCAGTGAAACATTGACACCTTTCCCGTTTGCTTGGATGTCATCATCGATTGATCGATTCACGATATTCGGTTTAAGTTGTTCTACTTCGATAAACAGATCAATCGCCAGATTCATCGTACATGTATATACGTTAGCCATCTTTGCGCCTCCTAACTTTATCTACAGTATGACCTGTTTTTTGTTGTACATGTTTTCTAAATCAAGACAAATTTAGGGAAAACTTTACAAAACAGAATTTCACAAAAGTAAGGGGTTACATTCGTGGTAGAATAAAAAGATAAAAAATAAAGGGGTGAAATGGATGGAGCATAAGTTGAGTGAAGCAGAAAATTTTTTATGGGATTATATGATGAACCACATTCAGGAAATCCCTAATCTATCGATCATCAAGTTAAGCGAACGGGCAAATGTATCCACCACGACGATCGTTCGCACGATGAAGAAAAAAGGCTATGAAGGCTATACCTCGTTCAAGCATTATCTAAAAGAACAAAAGAATACAAAAATCAATTTTTCTACTGTAGATAAAGTGGATAGTGAAATAAAAAGCTCCATTCTAAAAAATGAGCAAGAAGTCGTGCGTACGATCAACATGTTAGATACAGGGGTAATCGAAGATGCGATTCAAAAAATCTGGAGTTCACAAAGAATCATTATCTTTGCCAGAGGATTTTCCGAAATGATTGGGGAAGAAATGCGAACAAAATTTCAGCTACTCGATAAATACTGTGTTCTTCATACCGATCCAAATATCATCAAAACAATCAGTCGCAAATTGCACAAAAAAGATGTCGTTCTTTTTATTTCCCTGAACGGTGAAACAGAAGAATTAGTAGCCGCTGCGGAAAATTGCTATCGTGAGGAAATCAGTTCGATCTTGATTACCGCCTCCCGGGAAAGCCGTTTGAATCACTTAGCAGAATTATCCTTGATTGGCTTTAAGTCCGAAATCTCCTTTTTCCCTGAATATGAAGTCCGCTCTCGATTACCACTTTCTGTGATTGCGCGAATCTTGTTGGATTCGTATGCGATCCGGGTGAAGAAGGGGGATTGAGGAGCATATTAAAAAAGCACTGATAATCGAAAAC